>CAZMHO010000015.1:0-2722 GCA_964566085.1 uncultured Thermotogaceae bacterium
TCCATTCCGTCTACCACGAAACCGTTATTTAATCTTTTGCCATTTGTGATCACGCTGATCGTGGTCGCCGGGTTTGTGGGAAAAACCCGCTCACCGGCTGCCAGCGGCTCTCCTTATGAAAAACGAGGGTAATACAATCGCTATGTATGATTCTTCAAATGAATTTTCGCTTCAAAAAACTTAAGGAGGATGGTTTCATGAAAAAACTGGTATTTGGTATTGTATGCGTGTTGTTACTGGTCACTTTCGCCTTTTCCGCGCCCGTTACCGTCGAATTTTGGCATGCCATGGGTGGTGGACACGGGGAAGCATTAGCCGAGATCGTCAAACTTTTCAACCAACAGAATGCGGATATGCAAATCAACGCCGTGTATATCGGGAACTATAACGCTTTACAACAAAAGTTGCTGGCCAGCGTGCAGAGCAAGACGCTTCCCGGTTTAGCCCAAGCTTACAGCAACTGGACGGCGAAGCTGCTGCTCAGCGATATCGTGCAAGATCTCACGCCGATGCTAAACGATCCGGAAGTCGGCCTGACACAAGCGGAATGGGAAGATATTTGGGAACCTTTCCGGAAAATGTGTACCTGGGGGGATAAAGTCTACGCGGTTCCTTTTAACAAGAGCGTTTACGTGTTCTATTACAACACCGACGTATTCGATATGGAAGGGCTTGACGCGCCGAAAACGATGGAAGACCTCTACGCGCTTTGCCGGATGTTGACCGTTGACGAAAACAACGACGGAACCGTCGACCAATACGCGTTCGGTTATCGAACAACGGTCGACCATTTCTCCGTTTTCCTGTACGCTTTCGGAGGAGAGATCGTGCACGAGAATGAGGATGCTTCGTACCTCGTTAAGATCAATAGCCAAGAAGCTCGGAAGACCCTGACGTTTATGAAGAGATTAAAAGATGAAAACCTTGCGCTTGTCCAGGGCGGATACTTAGATGCTCCGTTCGGAGAGGGTTTCGTCGCTTCCTTCATAGAAACAATCGCGAGTAAGCCTTATGTCGAAAGCGGTTCGAAGGGAAAGCACGACTGGAATTGGACCGCCCTCCCGTTTGACGCCAAACTGAACCCGCCTTTCGCAGGGACAGACGTGATTATGTTCAACACCATTCCGGAAGAACAAAAAAAGGTGGCGTGGGAGTTTTTGAAGTTCCTCAGCAGTTCAAAAGTGACGACATTTTGGTCTCTCAAAACCGGTTATGTGCCCGTTCGAAAGAGCGCGCTGGAAACATCCGAATGGAAAATATTCGTGAAGATGGATCCCAAAGCGGGCATCCCGGTGAAGTTCATCGATCAAGGTTACTCCGATCCGAAACCTGCCACTTGGAACGAAATCAGAAGCGCCGTGACGAATATGCTCAACAACGTTCTCTTTGACAAATGGACGATCGAAGAAGGATTGGCCTGGGCCGAAAAAGAGATTACGAATTATCTCGCTCAGTAATTTTCGCTATTTCCTTCCGAAACAACACCGAAAGCATGCCCGGCGATGGGCATGCTTTTTTGTCATATCCGACGCCGATTAAGGGGTTGAAAAGATGTGTTCTAAGAGCAGAGAAACCAAAGCAAGCCATCGAACAGACTCGAAAAGCAGAATACTGAAAGTGGTCTTTCCGGCGATGCTTCTGATGGGAGTCTTAGCCATCGGGTTTCTGGTATATACACCCTCACAAGCAAAGTTAATCGCGCAAGAAAAAGACGCAATCGCAGAAGTCATCGGCTTTAAGCAGGAACGTATCATCGATTGGCATCAGGATCGGTTAACCGATTCTCGTGTCCTCTTTGAAGACGAGTCCCTTATGAGAGCGATGCGTGAATGGTTTTTGTCTCCGGAACAACCGCTCGATGCGGACTCGGTGTCCCGACTCTATCAATATTCAAGCTTGAGTGATGTGGTGGATGTCCTTTTAGTCAACTTGCGAAAAGAATTGTTATTCAGCATAAAGAATACCGCAACCGGTTTGGGAACAGAAACCCTGAGGGCCATAGAGGATTGCGCCGTACAGAAAAGAACGCAGATATCCGAATTTTTTGTCTCGGATTCGGGAATGTTATATCGCGACTATATTGTGCCGGTTTTTTTTGACCAAACGGAAGACAGTCAGCTAAACGGCTTCCAGATCGTGCGCTTTGAATTGGCATCGGTGTTGCCTTACCTGCTGCGCTGGAATCGCGAAGAAACCTCTGTCGATTTCTACCTCTTCAGAAAAGCGGATGGGGTTTATCGCGCCATCAAACTGGATCGAGAACGTGAGACCGCCTCTTATATCGGGGACATAGACTCCGAAGATGCCCGGTTCGATACTCTTGAGAAGGCCATCGCCGTCGATTCTGTCCTCACTCTTAAAGATGAGTATGGCACTCCGTACTTTTGGTCGGCGAAGGGGATTCCCGATTCCGATTGGCGCTTCTTCGCGAAAATCACTGCCCTCGATTTTCGAAAGAGAATCTGGAACGACTCTCTATTCACGATGTTGTTTTGGGTAACTCTCTTTATCTCGATTTTCACCCGATTTATCTATCTCGGTCAAAAAGCGGAAAAGGAAAAGATAAGACTGATCCTTGATACTGAGAAGAAGTTTAATAGGCTTAAAACACAGTACGAGACGTTGATGCGGAATGCCGACGAAGGCATGCTGATTACGGAGGCTGATTTTCATATCAGCGAAGCGAACGACCGGACTTTCGTGATGTATGGGTACGAACCGG
>CAZMHO010000015.1:2732-7108 GCA_964566085.1 uncultured Thermotogaceae bacterium
CGGAATGCGACTTGGCAACCTGTTCGCTTCGGGATCGGAAGCGAACGAAACCCTCTCGCGAATCAAGGATGCAAAAACTGGCCAAAACCTCGAAGCGGTTCAGGTAACCAAATCGGGCGCCCAGTTCCCGGCAGAGTTGCGTATCCATCTGATCGAAGTAGAAGGCGAGCGATACTACCTCATAACAATCCGGGATGCGCACGAAAGAAAAAACGCAGAACGGCTCTTGCGAGAGAGCGAAGAACGTTTTCATTCCCTCTTCGATAATCTCGCGGAAGGAGTCGCATGGCACGAACTCCTCCATGACAAGAGCGGAAAGCCCATCGATTTTCGGATCGTAGACGTCAACCCGCAGTATGAAAAGTGGATGGGTGTCGAAAAGAACGATATTATCGGGAAATCGGCGATTCAAGCCTTCGGGATATCCACTCCCCCGTATCTACAAGAGTATCTGGTTAACATCGGAAACGGGCAAACGCAACACGTTGAGCAATACATCCCCGCTGCGGACAGAACCTTCGAAATCTACACGGTCCCCTGGCGGGAAGCCGGATTTGCCACCATCTTTTTCGATGTGACCGAACGAAAAAAAGCAGATGAGGCTTTGATGAATTCGAAGAAAGAACTGAGCGCTATCAATATCAAGCTGAGGCAATCGATAAAAAACACGAAAGAAATGGCGACGCGCGCGCAAGCGGCGAATGTCGCTAAAGGGAGTTTTTTAGCCAACCTAAGCCACGAATTGCGCACCCCACTTAACGGTGTTATCGGTATTACCGGGTTGTTAATGGATACAACATTGTCTCCGGAGCAGCAAGAGTACGCGCAAATTATCCGCTCGAGCGGAGAGGCGCTGTTATCCCTTATCAACGAAATCTTAGATTACTCGAAAATAGAAGCCGAAAAGCTCAATCTCGAGATGATTTCCTTCAATCTGAGACGGTTGGTAGAAGAAACGGTGGATTACCTCTCCTTGGCCTCGCAGAAGAAGAGTTTGGAATTGCTGACCGTCATCGATCCTTCTATCCCTGATATGTTAGAAGGGGACCCGGGCCGCCTACGGCAGATCCTTTCGAATCTCGCCGACAACGCCGTGAAGTTTACGCCGTTTGGTGAGGTTCAGATTTTGGTAGAACGCGATGAAGAAACGGACTCGGATATCTATCTAAAGTTTAGTGTCAAGGACACCGGTATCGGGATCCCAACAAATAAACGGGATTTGCTATTCTCTCCTTTTGTGCAGTTGGATAGCTCTACGACGCGAAGGTTCGGGGGAACGGGTTTGGGATTAGCCATTGCCAAACACTTAACCGAGATGATGGACGGGAAAATCGGAGTCGAATCTGAGATAGGAAAAGGGTCGACCTTCTGGTTTACCGCGCGTTTCAACAAGGTGGGAGATTCGGTAAACGAAAGGGCAAAACCGTTACAGTTATTCCCGAATGCTTCGGTCTTAATCGTCGACGATCACCAGAGCAGCCGGAACCTGTTGAAAACCCTGTTAGAGAGACTCGGAATCAGCAGTTTAGAAGCAGAAAACGGGTTGGAAGCCTTAGAGATGTTAAAGGGGCGCCAGATGACGGATAAAAGCTTCGATCTCGTATTGGTAGACTCTTCGATGCCGGTCATGGATGGCATACAGTTGGGAAAACAGATCAAATCGCGTATCGAATGGCGATCTGTGAAGGTTGTTCTGATGCTTTCCGGAAGACTGATAGAATCGCTTGAGGCGGCAGACGGGGTCGGCTTCGATGGCGTTTTGACGAAACCGATCTATGAATCTCAACTATTCGACCTGTTGGGTTCTTTGCTGGGAGAGGCGCCAGAACAGCAAACGCCGACTGAGAAAGAGACTTACCGGCGCATCAAATCGGAAAAAGCGGCGATTAGGAATACGTTGAAAGCGCTCATTGCGGAGGATAACGTCACGAATCAACTGGTCGCGGTACGCATGTGCAAAAAACTGGGTTTCCAGGTTGAAGCCGTAGCCGATGGCCAAGAGGCGATTCAAACTCTGAACGACGTTCCTTATGACTTCATCCTAATGGATTGCCAGATGCCGGAAAGAGACGGGTTTGAAGCCACTCGAATGATCCGAAGCGGTTATGCCGGACAAAAAAACGCAGCCATTCCGATTATCGCGATGACGGCCTATGCCTTAAAAGGCGATCGAGAGAAATGTATCGAAGCAGGGATGGACGCCTACATTTCTAAACCCTTTCAGTTGGAGGAATTGGAAAGGGTATTGGACAAGGTTTTAGGGCTGGACTTTTCTTCAATAGAGGCCCCCGCGTCGCATCGATCAAAGACCGAGAATACCCGGAGCAACGTCTTTGACGAAAAGGGGTTTCTCGAGCGCTTAGGTGGGGACAAAGAAACCGCGAATGAATTGGTGTCTCTATTTATGGTCGATATTCCGAAACAACTCGAAACGCTGAGAGAAGCCCTGGAAAAGGCGGACTATGAGACGGCTCTTCATATAGCCCACCGCATTCACGGGGCCAGCATGAACATTAGCGCGATCGGGATGAGAAAGTCGGCTGGAGCTTTGGAAACCGCGCTGAGGGAAAATCGGCCGATAGAGATAGGCGAACTCTTCACCAGGTTGGAGAACGCCTTAGAACACCTTCGTGTTCATTTTGAAGAGCACAACGGAGACGACTCAAGGCCATTATAAAGGAATCGCGAAGGCTGAGCAAAACAGCGACAACTTCGTTATCAGCAAACAAAGAGGAGATGGTTTCAATGCGCAAAGTAATCCCGTTGGCGATTTTCCTTTTTTTGTGTTTTGGAGCTTCCGCATTTCCTGTGCAAGTTGTATTCGTTATCCCGGGAATGATGGGCAGCACAATGGAAGACAGTCTTTCCGTCATCCCCAGATTACAAAAGCCCCCGGCTTCACCCGCCGACTGTCCGCCTATCGACACCCTCAAAGTGCATGACCCCTACGGAACGGTTGGGTGGACCCGTTTTATCGCTCGTTTATCGGAAGACTCGAACAGGCGCGTTTTCGAAGTCCCGTACGATTGGCGGCAATCGCTCGATACCATCTGGAAGCGATATATAAAACCCGAGATAGACAGGAGGAAAGGTTTGGATGATGAGGGGAAGGTAGACATCATCGCCCACAGTATGGGCGGCTTAGCCGTTCGGGCGTACATTCAGAGCGAAGTTTATGAGCAGGACATTCGCCGATTTGCAATGATTGGCACTCCGAATGAAGGTTACCCCGGTGTATACCTGATGCTGGAAAAGGCCGAACTGCACGAAAACAAAAATATTCCGAAGATTCTGGAGGTGAAAAACCTGGCTCTGGCGATGCTGAGTCGAATTCAGCTCAAAGAGTCGATTGTTTTTGAACAGATATTAAAGAAAAACGGGTTTTTGTCTGCCGACGCCGACCTATTGGCTTCGCAAACGGCCATTTCCAAGACTGAAACGGGTTATCGTTTTGAACAGGGAGAAAAATCTCTGTTTTTACACGACGCGGACGTCGCTCGAGAGATCAAAACGATCTTTCCTTCGCTCTTTTCGTTGCTTCCTACCTATCCGTTCCTCATAACCGGGGAGGGTGACGTCGAATACGTCGGGTCGCAATCAAACGAACTGTTCGATCTCAATTGTCCCGCCGGAATGAAACTTTGGGCGTCACGCGTCGGATTTGGTGAGGGACAGATACGCGTAACGCTTTTCCTTTCAGATAACGGCCAGAATCGGACATTGCGCGCGATATCTCCCGCAGGGAATGAACGGGCATACGGATCGGGGGACGGAACAGTACTGGACGCTTTCTACGGCTCAGAGAGTTTTACGAGAACCTTCTTTGAGAGCGTTACGATTATCAGAGGGCGGTATGGAGATCATACCGCTTTACCCGGTCACGATATCATACAACAGAAAATCCTCACCCTTCTATCGACTCCATAAAAAGGAGATTCAAAGCCACCGTAAAGGCGTGAGCGGGAGGCAATCCCGGGTTAAGCTCAGTACTTTCCGACCGGCGCGATATAGAGGACGAACTCCTCCGATCCGTCCAAGTCCAGCAGCCGATCGGCTTTTTCTTGATCGTAAGCCCCAATGGCGCACGTCCCCAAACCCAAGGCCTCGCAGGCGATATAGAGGTTTTGGCAGATATGACCTGCGTCCAGCGCGATAACTTTGTGAGAAATATAGGCATACCGCCATTCGGTGCGATAGGGAATGACGCTCCAAAAGAACGTTACGGGAGCCAATCCGCAAAACCGCTGATCGGCGCATGCTTCAATCGTTTCGGAGGAAAAGTCCCCCGGTTTCAGAAAGGCTAAAGTGTTCTCTAATGGAAGATAGCGATAGATGCCTCTTTCGAGGCCGGCGACACTTCGAACGACAAGATAGGT
>CAZMHO010000015.1:7118-9368 GCA_964566085.1 uncultured Thermotogaceae bacterium
CGGAAGGCGTTGTCCGCAACGAGGCTTTTCCGTTCTTTACCGACACCACTTTCCGGATTCCTTGAGTAGCCCATAAGAGGAAGGAGAGTTCTGTCAACTCAAGCGCGTTATGTTTATAAACGCGTCGACTGATCCTGTCTTGAAAGATAGACAGAATGTCAGGTTTTTTGAGTATGTCGCGCGAGAACGCTGGTAGGGAAATCTGGGGCGTATCCGTTGCAACCGGCTTCTCTACTGGAAGGCATGGTCTTGCTAACTCTTGGTCCGTTTGAAAACTCTCCGGGATCGATCCTTCGGAGATCTGTTTCAAGAAATCTCTGAAAACGCGGTAATCAGGGTGTAAGGGTTCGTAGACCCGTTTAAACATAGCGATCACTCCTTTATCCAGGTTTTATTTCATTCTATCACGCCGGAGCCGACAACGACACCCTCTTCATCGTAGAGAACGGCGTATTGGCCGGGAGTAACCGCAAAGACCTCCCGGCTAAAGGATAACCGATAACGGCCGTTCCCTAACTCGGTGACTCTGACGGCCTCTTCCCTGGTTTTTTTTCGGATGAGGCAGCGATACTCTCTGTCTTCCAGCGGGACAAACCAATTCGTTTCCGTGATCGTGGCCGTCTTCTTCAGCACATGGTCGTAGGGAGCAACGAAAAGACGGTTGGCGGCGGCATCGATTTTGTAGATGAAGAGCTTTTCGACCAGCGCGCGCGAAAACTGCATCTTCGTTCGCTGGCCAATCGTGTAATGTTGGTAACCGGAATGCCTTCCGATGCAACTGCCGTTATGATCGAAGATTTCCCCTGGGTTTGCGACCACCTCTCGGGCAGTGAGAAATCGTTGGTAACTGTTGTCGGGAACAAAACAGATTTCCTGGCTGTCTTTTTTTTCGGCGAAAGAGAGCCCTCGCTTTCGCGCGATTTCCCGGACCTCTCGTTTTCTCATAGAACCCAAGGGGAAATAGAGAAGCGGCAAATGTCCCTTCTCGATAGAAGACAGAAAATAAGACTGGTCTTTGGAAGGATCCAAACCGCGCATGAGGACACTGGCTTGGTATCTCGGCGCGTACACGCACCGGATATAGTGGCCGGTGCACAGCTTATCCGCTTCCAGGCTTTTCATAAGTTCCACGGCCTTACCGAATTTGAAGAGCCGGTTGCACCGTATGCAGGGATTGGGTGTGACTCCGCGACGATAACTATCCAAAAAGTGCCGGATGATGGTTGTTTCAAAGTCCTCGGACACATCGAGGCATAAAAAATCATCCAGTTTCAACTCCGACGCATGTCTCTCCGCTTCCAAAGCTTCCTGAGGCATCGAGGCCCGATCGATCCGCTGTTTCTCCACGCATGTGCGGTTCGCGCCCACCGTGACGAAATGAAGTCCGATGACCGTGTGTCCGGCCGCCTTTAGTAGATGAGCGGATACTGCGCTATCTATCCCGTTGCTTAAGAGCACCACGGTTTTCATCATTTCACCTGTCTTAATGGATTGAGGATATGGGTATTTTACCCTAAAAGCGAGTAAAGGATGCGTTGCCTAAGAGCTGGCCCGAAGGATTCGTACGCCCGCGTGGTATAATTATCTCAATAAATGCGTTGTTTCGTAGGTGAAAGGATGAAGGCAAAGGAAAAAGTAAAACCCAAGGTGCTTCAACCAGGCGATACGGTAGGGATCGTAGCGCCTGCCAGCCCTCTCTACAACAAAAGCGATCTGGTGCGGGGAGCCGAGACACTCGAGCAGATGGGTTACAGACCGCTATTCGGTAAAACGGTCTATAAGCGAAGAGAGTATCTCGCAGGGACAGATCAGGAACGCGCCGCCGACATCAACGCGATGTTTGCGAACAAGAAAGTCAACGCGATCTTTGTAACCCAGGGAGGGTACGGCTCTGCGCGGATTTTAAAATACCTGGATTATTCGGTCATACGGAAAAACCCGAAAATCTTTATGGGGTTCAGCGATATTTCTATCCTGCATCTGGCGATCCTGAAAAAAACGCGTTTGGTCACTTTTCATGGTCCCGGAATGGCAGGGTTCAACGACGTCGAGCTGACCGATTATCGCAAAGAATACCTGATGAAAGCTCTAACGACGGTCGCTCCAATCGGGGAGATCCGTCCGACAAGCCCAAGGCAATATATTCATTCGATCTATCCCGGGCAGGTGGAAGCCGAGATCGTCGGAGGGAACCTTTCTCTGATGTGTAGCACACTTGGGACGCCCTGGGAGATAGATACGAAGGGAAAG
>CAZMHO010000015.1:9378-27940 GCA_964566085.1 uncultured Thermotogaceae bacterium
TCTTTGAGGAAATCGATACGGAACCCTGGATGATCGACCACCTTTTAACCCACTTGAGCAACGCGGGGAAACTGGATGAATTGGCTGGTGCCGTCGTCGGAGAATGCATCAACTGTATACCGTATTCGCACCATCCCGGATTTCCGGTAACCTTCAGCCTGGAGGATATCCTGACCGAATTTTTGGAACCCCTAAAAAAACCCGCAATCTACGGATTACCGATGGGCCATTCGAAAGATATGGCGACCTTTCCAATTGGTTGCAGCGCCTTTCTAGACGCGGATGAAAAGAAACTGTTCATTACGGAAAGCGGAGTGGTGGATCAGAATAAAATGGTCGTTGCGTCATAAATCTTTAGAGGGAGGGGTCTGAAATGATTTACGGTATATTGGCATCACCAGTATTGCAATTCCCGAAAAAGTTGTTGATGATCGTCTTGATCGGATTATTGGCTGTTTCTGTGTTTTCTTCAGTATTGAAGGTTGGATGGACGGTAGAGCCTGATAGTGTCAGTCCCTTTATCGCCTATAATCTGCCGGCTGCGGAGGTTTTTTTGCTACTCTATGATCCGTTGGTCGCTTTAGACGAGAAGGAGGAACCGGTAGGGAAGATCGCCGAATCTTGGGAACTCAGCGAGGATTTGCTGACGTGGACCTTTAACCTTCAGGAAGGGATCCGGTGGCACGACGGCGAACTCCTGACCGCGAAAGATGTGAAGTTCACCTATGAGCTCTTCATGAATAGCGGGTTGGGGTTGTTTTCGGGGTTTTTAAGCGGGATCGAAGCGATCGAATGCCCGGACGATTTGACCGTGCTGATTCACACTGCGGAACCGAAAGCGAACATGCTGATGGGGAACACGCCGATACTTCCCATGCATATCTGGGAAACGGTCGCGGAAGAAGATCTGGAGCTGTGGGAGAATGAACCGGCGGTGGGTTCCGGCGCGTTCACGTTTTTTGAGTGGAGAAAGGGAGAGTATCTCCGGTTAAAAAGAAATGCGGACTATTATATCGACGAAGCGAAAGTCGACGAAGTTGTCTTCATCCTGTTTGCTAATAATGATACTTTGGCGCAGGCTCTGAAAACAGGAGAAATTAGCGCGGCTGTGAATATAAACCCCATGCAACTCCAACAACTTTCTCAATCTCCAAACTTGATGGCGGTTTCTTCCCCAGGATACGGTTTTACTCAATTAGCTTTTAACTGTTGGGAAAGCGAGGATTCGAAAGGCCATCCGGCGTTATTGGACAAACGCGTCCGACAAGCCATCGATTGGGCGCTCGACAAAAAAACGATTCTGGATATGACCTATCTCGGCCAAGGGGAGGTCGGGACCACGCTTCTCCCCCCGATCCTCCGAAAGTGGCACTACCGGCTGAGCGACTCAGAACGCCGCGACTATAATCCGGAAAAGGCGAATGAATTGCTTGCCTCTTCGGGTTATCCAATGGGCAAACGGGGAGTCCGCATTGATTCCAAAGGGAACGAATTGATTTTTAGGTTGTACGTACGCTCTTCAAACACGCAAGAGATCAAAGCGGGGCAGATGATAAAAAAGTATCTTCAGGCGATCGGTATCGAAGCGGCTATTGAAACTGTCGACGACGGTTTGCTGATGGATCTCATCTATGCCGACGCGGATTTCGATATGTTCATCTGGGGCTGGGGAACGGACGTCGACCCCACAACGATCTTGAATGTGATGTCGACAGACGAAATCTTTGGGTTGAGCGATTGTTTCTACTCGAATGAAGAATACGACCGCTTGCTCTCGGTGCAAGCGACGCTGATGGATGAATTGGAAAGACAGCAGGCAATATTTAAGATGCAAAGAATCCTCTACGAAGACAGTCCCTATGTCATCCTGTTTTATGATAACGAGTTCCAGGCCGTCAGAACGGACCTGTTTTCGGGATGGAAACGAATACCGGAAAATGGCGCGTTCTTTTTCACCATAAACGCAAACAATTACGTGACCGTAACTCCGAAATAAGTTCGGAAGGGCGCAAGCCCTTCGTGAGGAGTGCTGCTGTTCGTGTCGTCGCGTTATTTTGGGAATAAAATCGCTCAAGCCCTCATCACTATTTTTATCGTGTTATGCATAAACTTCTTTTTGTTCCGTATCATGCCCGGGGATCCTTTGTCTATGCTGATGAGAAATCCCCGGGCTTCGCAGCAGGCGATACAGAAAGCAAAAGAGTTCTACGGCTTAGACCAGTCATTGCCGACGCAATTTGGAAAATACCTCCAAGACCTTTTGAAGTTGGACTTCGGCGTTTCCTTCATGTTCAAAAAACCCGTTACGGAAGTTATCGGCAGTAAAGTCGGTCCTACGCTGCTATTGTTAGGGGTTTCCGAAATCATTGCCGTCCTATTGGGAATCTACTTAGGGATCGTCGCCGCCTCGCATCGCGGCAAAATCGTGGATATCGGCACGATCAGCATTTCGCTGCTTCTGTACTCTCTACCGACCTTTTTGCTCGGAATAGTTTTGATTTTAGTTTTTAGCGTTTATTGGGGACTGTTCCCTTCAACGGGTATGGTGACGGCAGCGGCGAGGTATGCCACACAATGGCACCATTTCCTCGATTTGCTGTCTCATCTGTTTCTGCCGGCGATTACGTTGGCGTTAACCTTGATCGGGGAATACGGGATGTTGATGCGGAGTTCTTTATTGGAAGTGCTTTCTGAAGATTTCATCATCACGGCGAGGGCGAAAGGCTTAAGGGAAAGAGAGGTCATCCGAAAACACGGTTACCCAAACGCGTTGCTCCCCGTCGTCACAGCGATCTCCATCAACCTGGGCCTGACGATCGCCGGAGCGATTCAGGTGGAAACCGTGTTTTCTTGGCCCGGTATCGGCCGATTGATGTACGATGCGTTGAATAATCGCGACTATCCGCTTCTGCAAGGGATTTTTTTATTGGTCTGCATCAGCGTCGTGGTGGCTAATCTGCTTTCCGATCTATGTTATATGGTTCTTGACCCGAGGGTGAAAAGTTAGTATGCCGATAGACAAAGTAACGGCGCGTCAGCGGTTCAAACATGGTTTTTCCATTCTATACGGAAACAAAACCGGTTTTGCCGGGTTCTTAATCCTTTGCTTCTTCCTCTTTATCGCGCTTTTTGGACCGCTTCTCAAACCCTACGATATGATGGACTTCGGGGGAGCCGGAGACATTCTACGGCCGCCTTCGCTTGAACACTTTCTGGGAACCGACGATATGGGTCGAGACGTCTTGGGTGGCCTCATCGCGGGTTCGAGAATATCGCTGGTAGTCGGTGTGATGGCAACGGTCTTGTCGATGTTTTTAGGTGCCGCAGTCGGACTTTCCTCCGGATACTTCGGAGGCTTTGTCGATGCAGTTCTTATGCGCTTGACCGATATCTTTCTGGTGCTCCCTTGGCTCCCTTTGGTCTTGGTTCTGGCCGCGATTCTTGGCGCCAACCTCTGGAACATCATCTTAGTGATCGGGTTAACCAGTTGGGCGGGGACGGCGCGCGTCGTTCGAGCGCAGACTTTGTCTGTCAAAGAACGAACCTATGTCGAAAGAGCGCGTTCTTTAGGTTCCTCCAATCTCCGGGTGATCCTTCGGCATATCTTGCCGAATGTGTTTCCGGTTATCTTCGCCAATACCGTCTTGATTGCTGCCGTGGCGATCCTTTCGGAGACTACCTTGAGCTTTTTGGGATTGGGAGACTCGCTCAACCAAAGTTGGGGGATGATGCTCCATTACGCTTTCGAGTGCGGCGCCGCAAGTATCGGTGCTTATTGGTTCCTCTTGCCACCGGGAATTTGCGTGGTTCTCGTCGTGCTCGGCTTTACCTTTCTCGGATACGCGCTGGATGAATGGATCAACCCGCAAATCAGGAAACGATAAACGGGAAAGGCGAGGTTTCTTATGAGAACACCGTTATTGGAAGTCAGAGATCTGAAGACGTACTTTCATACAAAAGAAGGCATCGCCAAAGCGGTCGACGGAATATCTTTCGAAGTATATGAAGGCGAGTCTTTCGGGTTTGTGGGCGAATCCGGATGCGGAAAAACCACAGCCGCTTTGTCGATCATTAAACTATTGCCGAAAAACGGGAAGATCGAAGGCGGGCAGGTGCTATTCAGTGGCGAGGACCTTGCCGTAAAATCGGATGAAGAAATCCGCTTGCGCCGATGGAAGGATGTTTCGATCGTCTTCCAGGGAGCGATGAACTCTCTGAATCCGGTCATGAAAATCAGCAAGCAGATCGCCGAAGCGATACGGTTGCACGAAGACGTCTCGAGGCAAGAGTCGAGAGGCCGGGTCAAACGGCTCTTCACTCAGGTCGGGTTGAATCCGGCGTTAGTGGACCAATATCCGCACGAATTCAGCGGCGGAATGAAGCAGCGCGTCATGATCGCCCTCGCTTTGGCTTGCAATCCCCGATTAGTCATCGGAGACGAACCGACAACCGCGCTGGACGTTATGGTTCAAGCCCAGATACTGGATTTGCTGGAGGATCTGCGCCGGTCGCTTCATCTGGCCACGATTCTCATTTCGCACGACCTGTCGGTGATCTTCGACGCCTGCGAGCGGTTGGCGGTCATGTACTCGGGCAAAATCGTGGAGACGGGCAACTCGCAAGAAGTCTATACCCATCCGGCGCATCCCTATACACGCAAGCTGGTTGCTGCCTTTCCGGATTTGGAGCTGGAGAAACGGAGAAAAACGGGAACCCGGACCCTTGGAAAATCCATAGCGGGAGACCCGCCCGATCCTTTGATTCGCATCTCCGGGTGCAAATTTCATCCACGCTGCGAGTGGGCGGATAAACGGTGTTATGAAGAAGATCCGGTCGCGATGAATGCCGGAGCCGATCATCAAGTATTCTGCTGGAAGTGGGATAAAATTGGATAACGCGTTGGTCACGATACAAAACCTATCGGTAGTCTATACTCTCAAAGCGGGATTGGCCGGATTGTTCAAGGCTCGGAAGAGAAGAACGGTCAAAGCCGTCGATAATCTATCCTTAACTCTCGAAAAAGGCGAAATCCTTTCGCTGGTTGGCGAAAGCGGAAGCGGGAAAACGACCACGGGAAGAGCCCTTCTTCGGTTGATAAAAGAGGTGAAGGGGACCATTCGTTTCGAAGGAAAGGACTTGTTCTCATTAAGCAAGCGGGAATTGAAAGAATTCAGAAAGAACGCGCAGATGATCTTCCAAGACCCCTATCAAGCCCTCAACCCACGCAATACGGTCAGCAGGATTGTAGGGGAGTCCTTGGAAATACACTATCCCGAAATCCCTCGGGAGAAGAAGCAGGCGATGATCACAGAAGCATTGGAGTGGTGCGGACTGAAGCCGGCCGAACGGTATTGGAACAGGTATCCGCACGAGCTGAGCGGTGGGCAAAGACAGCGTGTCGCGATTGCCGGCGCCTTGATTTTAAAACCGCGATTGGTGGTTGCCGATGAACCGGTTTCCATGCTCGATGCCTCGGTCAGGCTGGACATCCTCAGCCTTTTGAACGGGTTGAAAGAAGAGATCGGGGTGACATGCCTCTTTATCACGCATGACTTAGCCTTGGCTTGGTTGATATCCGACCGTATCGCGGTAATGTACGCGGGGAGCCTCGTCGAATTGGGCTCAGCCGGGCTCATCGCACAGGGGGCTTTACACCCCTATTCGAAGGCGCTTATTGCCGCCCAGCCTTCGGCGACGGCTTCAAAAGAAAGAAGAAGAGCATCGCAGGCCGAACGGAAAGAGGATGCCACCGACATCTCGTATTGCTCCTATTACCGAAGATGCCTGCTCGCGACAGAACGCTGCGGGAAAGGGCTGCCGCAGCTCGAGGAAGTAAACCCCGGCCACTTCGTCAGATGTTTCAACTGGCGGACAACAGCCTGAAATGATTTTAGGGTGTTATTGCCTCCTTGCATACGTGTGGGGTTCGGTCCCTTTCAGTTATTGGATTCCCGCCAAACTAAAACGGGTAGACATGACGCGGATCGGTTCCGGCAATGTCGGAGCGGCGAACGTAGTCTTTGCGACCGACTTCAAGATCGGCTCACTTTGCTTCGGATTGGATCTCCTAAAGGGGTTCCTTGTCGGGTTAGGAATGCTCATTTGGTTCAGCTCGGATCCGCTGATGGTGTTGCCGGCCGCCTGCGTCGTACTGGGGCACACGTTCAGCCTCTTCCTCGGCTTTAAGGGAGGAAAGGGCGTCGCCACTTCTTTAGGATTGGTTTTGTCGCACTCTCCGGTTCTTTTCTGCCTTCTTTTAGGAACGGCGATTCTACTCGCGCTGATAACGAAATATGTCACGCTTGGGACCGTAGGCAGCTTTCTTCTCTACGCTTCGATCGGGGTTTTCTTTCTACCGACGCCGACGCGCATGTTGCTCTGGGTTTTAACGGCCATCATTAGTGCGACGCATACGGACAACTATCGGCGGCTTCTGAAGGGAACGGAGTTTCGGGTGAGTGATCGAGAAAAAAAACGGTGTTCGCAAGATTCTGAGAGGGCTGAAGATAAGAAAGCCTGACTTTTTTCGGAAGCGGAACCAATCATGTTAGAATAGGTATCAACAAATTCGCAGGGCGCGATTCGATCATCGGGCGAACCGAGGCAAAGAATGAACCTACTCATACGGAAGTACTACCTCTTTTTCATAGCGTTGATCGCGACAATGGTCGCTGGATTGCTTTTCCAATACCTGTCTTTCGAAAGGCTCCTTCGGGAGAAGTCCATGTCCGTAACGGTTTTAACGGCGGAAACGATCGAAAGAACCGTGAGCGGGAGACTGCGCCAGAATGCTCAAATCATCTTGGACGCGTCAGTTTTTACGGCGACCGGTACCTGGGAACGCGAAAACCTCCTCGCTTTTTATATCGATCTGATGAAAAAAAACCCGTCGTTTATGTCAATCTATTACGGTACCGTCGATAATGAAATGATCAACGGCAGCGGTTTTATTCCCCCCCCTTCCTTCGATCTGCGACTACGCCCGTGGTACGTGAAAGCGGTACGGGAAAACAAACTTATCTTTACGGAGGCGTTTTTAAACGCGACCCGGGACCAATGGGTCATCACCATTGCCTGTCCCGTTTATGGGCAAAACGGAAAGATGGTGGGCGTCGTAGGCGGAGATGTGATTATCAGAAACATACTGGAATTGGTTTTCGACCGCGAAGCGGAAGAGACGACCTATTCCTTCCTCGTCGATGGGAAAAGCAATATTTTAGCCCACCCGTATATCGATTATGATCTATCGCTGCCGTTAAAAAACGTCGAAGAGCTGGACTTAAAGATCGAACAAACTCTTGCTCACAACGGTTATGAACTGTACACCGCTTTCCTGGACGGGAAGAAAGGCTATCTCACCTACCAGGGAGTAGAGGGAACCGACTGGAGAATCGTAACATTCCTAAGTTTCAACGCGTTTTTTGCATACGAAAGGCAGGTTTTCTCGATATTCATTTTGTCTGGTTTAGCATCGGTGATTATCTTCCTCTTCTTTCTTTGGTTAACGAAGAAGGTCGTCTTAACGCCGGTATTGAAGCTGGAATCGGAGATCGGCGCGATAGATATCGAGACATCGAAGGACTATCGTTTAGCCGAAGGGGAAAGTGAGTCTTTCAACCAGGTGCGGCAATCGATCAACCGGGTACTGGGGAGAATTACGGATTACTTCGTAGAACTGGAAAACCATGCGGAAGAATTGGCCGCCGTCAATGAGCAGTTGGAAGCGTCATTCAACCAACTAACCCTGACGGAAGAAGAATTGCGGAACAAATTCGAACTGTTGAAGGATAGCGAAGAGCAGTTAGCCCATAGCGAAAGAAAGTATAAGTCCTTGATCACCGAGATGCAACAAGCGATGGTTCTTCTAAAGATCGTACGCGACGATTCCGGCGACATTGCAGACTACATTTTCATAGAGATCAACAGCGCTTTCGAACGGCTTTTCCAAACGAACCGCAAGAAGATCGTCGGCCAAGCGATGAAGGAGATAACGCCGGGTTTCGAGCATTCTTGGCTCGTCAAGATCGGAGAGCAGTGTGTCGAAAAAGGCTCTGCGAGATACGAACAGTATTCTCCAACGGCGGAGAAACATTTTGAGCTCTACGTCTTCAGTCCGGAACAGGATCAGTTTGCGCTTCTGATTACGGATATAACCGACAGGAAAGCCTCCGAACAGGCGCTTTCGGCAAGCGAGAAAACATTCCGGGCTCTATTTGAGGAGGCGTCGGATCCGGTTTTCCTCTTAAAAGAGTACACCTTTGTCGATTGCAACCGATCCGCGGTTGTATTCTTGGGTGAAGAGCATAAAAACGAGATCATCGGTAAAAGCGTATGGGACTTTTCACCCGCGATCCAACCGGACGGCAGGTCCTCAAGAGAAATTGGAAAAGCAATACTGGAAATGGCATTAAGCGAGGGTAAAGGTGTATTCGAGTGGGAGCACACGAAAAAAGACGGAACGCGGCTTTATGTGGAAGTGATGCTCACCACGATCCAATTGTCGGGGGACACGATGTTGCATTGCTTATGGCGGGACATCGGAGAAAGAAAGGCAAACGAGAAGAAGTTGGCCTACCTCAGTTATCATGACCAACTGACAGGCATTTACAATAGGCGGTTTTTTATGGAAGAGATGAAACGGCTGGATGTTAGGCGGAACCTTCCGATAACTTTAGTTATGGCGGACGTGAACGGGTTAAAGCTCGTCAACGACTCTTTCGGACACTCTACCGGTGACCGCCTGCTTCAAAAGATATCCGTCCTGTTAAAAAAAGCCTGCCGGGCGGATGATATTCTCTCCCGTATTGGAGGGGATGAATTTGTGGTTCTTTTACCGCAGACCGATGCGGAGGAGGCGGAGCGAATCATCCAGCGGATGCAGCATCTCCTATCCACCGAAAAGATAAAAGACCTGGATTTGTCTCTATCTTTCGGGTTTCAGAGCAAGGTAGCACCGGAAGAAGACATTCTCGAAATCTTGAGGGCGGCCGAAGAAGTGATGTTGACGAAAAAGCTGAACGAAAGCCCCCTGATGAAGAACCGTTCGGTGAACGTCATATTGAACTCGCTTTACGGGAACTTTGAATGGGAAGAGAAGCACTCTAAGCGGGTGGCGAACATCTCTCGGCTTATCGGTATCAAACTGGGATTAAACGCGGAAGAGATAGAGGATCTTGAAAAAGCGGCGCTTTTGCACGATATCGGCAAGATCGCCGTCGATAAAAAGGTTTTGCAGAAGACGGGACCGTTGACGACGGAAGAATGGGACGAAGTGCGCAGGCATCCCGAAATCGGGTATCGGATACTGGCTACCGTTCCGAATTTGGCCAAATATGCGGAATGTGTGTTGTTTCATCACGAATGGTGGAACGGCTCCGGCTATCCGAAGGGCCTCATCGGGAACCAAATCCCTTTGAAAGCGCGGATCATAACCGCTGCCGAAGCCTATGACGAAATGACCGGAGAATACGCTTATCGGAAAGCCCTGACGAAAGAAGAGGCGAAGGAAGAGATTCTGCGGCGCGCGGGTTCGCAATTTGATCCTTTAATTGTTGACCGCCTGTTTGAAGCGCTCGACGAAGTCATCACCGCGTGAACCATCAAAACGCAAAACACGACGGGCTCGCTGAATCAAAACGTTACATAGGACTATTGACAAAACGGGAGTAACTCGCTATAATACCGAAGGTTTTGACATGAACGAGCCAGTGTAGCTCAGTCGGCCAGAGCGGCTGATTTGTAATCAGCAGGTCGAGGGTTCGACTCCCCCCGCTGGCTCCAGTTTATAATGAACGGTAAGGTGCCCGAGCGGCCAAAGGGGGCGGACTGTAAATCCGCTGGCAGAATGCCTTCGAAGGTTCAAATCCTTCCCTTACCACCAATACGGAAAAAAGAGGTGTCGGTAACGTGAGAGTACAGATAACATTAGAATGCACGGAATGCAAAGGAAGAAATTACTCGACAACAAAGAACAAACAGACATCCAAAGAAAAACTGGAACTCAGCAAGTTTTGCAAGAAGTGTCGGAAACACACGATTCATCGAGAAGGAAAGTAAGACTTAGAAGCAGGTCCGTAGCTCAATTGGTAGAGCACTGGTCTCCAAAATCAGTTGTTGGGGGTTCGAGACCCTCCGGGCCTGCCAATTTTTTTAAGGGGGAAGACTTTTGATGACAGATGGGAAGGACAACACTCCCGTAAAGATCAAGAAAGCGAAAGAACAGGCTCGTGAAGCGGCGCCTGCGCCAAAGATAAAAAAACCTTCAAAGATAAAAAAGTTTATTCAGGAGATCAAGGTAGAGCTAAAATCCACCTCTTGGCCGAATAGAAAAGTTTTGTTCTCTACGGCGGGAGTTGTCGCCGTCTTACTGGGGGTTATGGGTGTCTATTTCGGGCTCCTCGATTTCGCTTTTAGTTCGCTTACGAAGTACCTCCTGGTTTTATTAGGCATCGGGTGATTGTTTTTGAAAAAAAAGTGGTTTGTCATCCAGACCTATTCGGGTTTGGAGGATACAATCCGGGAATTGGTCGATCAAAAAAGAGATGCTTTGAATCTCGTTCATTTGATCGGCAGAGTAGTCGTTCCCGAAGAGGTCATCATCGACCCGGTGAATACACAAACGGAACGTTACCCGTTTTCGCCGAATGCGAAGATTAAAGTATCCACGAGCGATGAGGTAAAAAAAGGGCAGGTCCTCGGGGAAGAGCAACCGATACGGGTGCGTCATGCCGGAGAGGTCAAAGAGAGTCGAAACTACCGTAAAATTATGGTTGAAACGCTCGACGGCAAGTACGTGAAGACGTATTATGTGCCAGAATCCAGTAAGATCGAGTCTGGAATCAAGTCGAATGTACGGATTAAGCAAGGCATGCCATTAGCTCGAGAGGGCGAATACGTCTGTGAAATGGACGGTACCGTCTTGGCTTCCCAAAAGGTAAAACGGTTAGTGGTTCTCAGAAAAGACGAATCAAAAGACGACATATACTACATCCCCCTGGAACTTTTCGAATCAAACCGCATTAAGAAGGGGAAGGCCTTCAAAGAAGGCGAGCAACTCTGCGAGGCGCAGCCGTTTCTTGGGGCCTTCGACGGTTTGGCGGAAGTGATAGAGCAAGGCACACGAAAGACCGTTAAGTTGGTAAAAATACGGAAAAGACGGTTGTTCCCCGGGTATATTTTTATCGAAATGAATATGACCGATCAGTCATGGAACGCGATCCGGACGATCCCGAACGTGATCAACTTCGTATCCTCCGGCGGAGCGCCGATTCCGATGAAAGACAACGAGGCGAAGGTAATCATGCGCTTGGCCGGATTCGAGGCATCAGACAAAGCGACGCCGAAAACGGCGAAAGTGGAGTTCGATTTTTCGGTCGGAGAAGTCGTCAAGATCAATACCGGGCCGTTCGCCGATTTTGTGGGAGCCATCAGCGAAATCAACCTGGAGAAACGCGAGCTGAAAGTGATGGTCGCGATCTTCGGGAGAGAAACCCCTGTATTCGTACATTTGAATGAGATAGAGAAAGTTTAGCAGGCGGCCGTCCATCGGTCGGAATACGTGGAAGGGCTTCTTCGGAGGTCCGCAAACGCAAAAGGCTTTGAAATACTGCCTTTGCCAAACCACCAGGAGGAAAAACATGGCAAAAAAAGTAGTGACGCAAGTAAAACTGCAGTTGCCTGCAGGTAAGGCCAATCCGGCGCCTCCCGTTGGTCCCGCTTTGGGGCAGCACGGGGTCAATATTATGGGTTTTTGCAAACAATTCAACGCCGAAACGGCGAGTGAAGTCGGCACGATTATTCCTGTCGTGATCACCATTTACGACGATCGTTCCTTTACGTTTATCAAGAAAACGCCGCCGGCGGGTTTTCTGTTGTTGAAAGAGGCGAACCTTAAAAAAGGCGCGAAGAATCCTTTAACCGAAAAGGTTGGCAGCGTGACGAAAGCTCAAGTGAAGAAGATAGCGGAGATGAAAATGCCCGATTTAAACGCTCGTGATATTGACGCGGCTATGAAAATTATCGAAGGCACCGCCCGTTCGATGGGTATCGAGATCAAGGGATAAGGGAGGCTGCCGAGATGAAAAAATCCAAAAGATTCAGAGAAATCCAAAAAAAGGTAGACATCACGAAAGAATACGATTTATCCGAAGCCGTCAAACTTGTGAAAGAGATAGCGAACGCTAAGTTCGATGAGACGATAGAGATACATTTCTGGGCGAACATCGATCCAAAGAAAGCGGAGCAACAGATACGCAGCCCGATTTCTCTCCCGCACGGAACCGGTAAAACCGTCCGTGTACTCGTTTTTGCGAAAGGCGAAAAGGCAGAGGAAGCGAAGAATGCCGGGGCGGACTTCATCGGCGCCGAAGACTATGCCGACAAGATTTCGAAAGAGAATTGGTTTGACTTTGACGTAGCAATCGCAACCCCTGACATGATGAGGGTTATCGGTAAGTTGGGGAAGGTTCTGGGTCCTCGGGGCCTCATGCCTTCTCCGAAATCCGGGACCGTTACAGAAAATATCGATGATGCGGTTAAGGGTTTTAAATTAGGACGGATCGAAGCGCGTAACGATAAGACCGGCAACATTCACTTGGTCGTTGGCAGACGTTCCTTCAAAGATGCGATTCTGCAGGAAAACATCGAATCGACGATTCAGCAGGTACTGGCTTTGAGGCCCTCGGGCGTTAAGGGAAAGCTCTTTAAGAAAATATCGTTGGCATCCACGATGAGTCCCGGTATCCGCTTGAAAGTAGCGGAATAATCGGCCGCGTTTTGAAAGCAATCTATCTATAAAAGATAGAAACAGAATAAAAATTTGTAAACGGTACTCGTGCTGTAGAAAGCGGGTTATGAAAGGTCTTTAGACCACCTGCCGAGGCATGCCGGATGTTTTTATGGCGGCCTCATTCGAGGCCGTTTTTATTAGGAGGTGAAAGCATGTTAACCCGAGGACAAAAAGAAACCATCGTAAAAGAACTGAAAGATAGTTTTCACAGTTCGCCGGTGCTCACCCTATTAGACTATAAAGGTCTCAGCGTTCAGAAAATCTCGGATTTTCGGGATCAGATTCGCGGATTGGGAGGGATTCTGAGAGTTGGAAAAAACACCTTGATGAGAATTGCCTTAAAAGAGGCCGGTTTTGAGGAAGAAACATTCCTGAATCATATAAGCGGGACGAACGCGATCCTATTCGTAAAAGAGAATGCCGATCCGATGCCTGTATTGAGGGCGATGGTGAAATTCGCGAAGGATCAACCCTTTTTAGTCCCGAAGGCGGCGGTCTTTGAGGGACAGGTCTTCGAAGGCGAAGCCATCGTGGAACTATCGAGACTCCCGTCCCGCGAGGAATTGTATGCGATGCTGTGCAATCGGTTGCAAGCCCCGATTTACAAGTCCGTATTCGCGCTCAACGGAATTTTGGCGAAGTTGTTATACGCTTTGGAAGCGATTAAAGCGGAGAAATCAAAAACTGAATAAAATCCTGGAGGTGTCAAAAAATGACAAAAGAAGAATTGATTAAAGTTATCGAAGATATGAAGGTATCAGAACTGGCCGATTTGGTGAAAGCGTTGGAAGAAAGGTTCGGAGTCTCCGCGGCTCCGGTCGCCGTAGCGGCGGCGGGGAACGCGGGAGCGGCCACGGCAGCGCCTGCAGTCGAAGAGCAAACCGATTTCAAAGTCGTCATCAAATCCTTTGGCGCCAATAAAGTCAACGTGATCAAAGTTGTCCGCGAATTGACCGGATTGGGTCTCAAAGAAGCGAAAGACCTCGTCGAAAAGGCCGGTTCTCCGGATGCTGTTGTCAAAGAGAACGTGAAGAAGGAAGAAGCGGAGGATATCAAGAAGAAATTTGTTGATGCCGGCGCGGAAGTTGAACTGAAATAGCGTGACATCAGTCTAAAAGAAGGGTATCAGGCTTAGCCTGATGTCCTTTTTTGCTTGTATAATACGAGAGGTGATAGGGTGAAATTTGAACGTTTCGGACGCAGAGAAAGAGTCGTATACGGTTCTATCCGCGAAGCCATCAAAGTACCCAACTTAATCGAAATACAAACCAGTTCTTATAAATGGTTCCTTGAACACGGCATTATGGAAGTATTGAACAAGTTTTCACCGATCCGTTCTCAACCTCATCGCGGAGATCTTCGAAAAGATGAAAAGGGTTTTGTCCTCGAATTCGCGCAAACAAAAATAGGGGAACCCAAGGAAAATGAAGACGACTGCAAAGCCAAAGGAACCTCTTTCAGCGTTCCTTTGTATGTTAATGTGCGTATCTCCGATATCAACACCAATGAGATGAGGGAAGAAGAAGCCTTTTTCGGTTATATCCCGTTTATGACTGAAAGAGGTTCATTCATCATCAATGGAGCCGAGCGAGTGGTAGTGAATCAGCTCGTGCGTTCTCCCGGCATCTACTTCGTGGATGAACCCAATACTCCCGGCACGCGTCCGATCTACGTTGCCCACTTTCTACCCCAGCGTGGCGCCTGGTTGGAGATCATGCTCAACCCAAACAAATACCAGCTTCAAGCTCGAATCGACCGACGGAGGAAAGTGAACCTTTTGCTCTTTTTAAAAGCGGTTGGTTTTGAGATCAATTCCGAGTTTTTCTCCTATTTCCCCTACGAAGTGGAAATCTATGAAAAAAAAGACCTCGAATCCTATGAAGGCGCGATTGTACTCGATGAGATTAAGAATTCCGATAATGAAACCATCTTGGCCCGCGGGGAAAGGATCGTAAAAAAGGTCTACGATCAAATCCTCGAAGCGGGGCTCGAAAAGCTGACGGTCCTGAATCCCTATATCCAAAAAACCTACGAAAGCATGGATGAGTCTTTGCAAGAGGCAACGGAAGACGAAGCCGTTATGGAGCTTTTCCGAAAGCTGAAACCCGGCGAAATACCGCGTGTTAATACAGCTAAGAATTATATCTATAACCTCTACTTCAGCGAAGAAAAGTACGATTTCTCTGAGGTGGGTCGGTATAAGATGAACCGCAGATTGGACTCGGTCCACGAGCAATACATGAGATTCCAAGACCCGTCCTTAAAAAGTAAACCTGAAAAATATGGAGAAGAGTCTCAGGTCATCAAAAAAATGGACCTTTTGCTCGCGACGATGCATTTGCTTGACCTGGAAAGAGACCCGAATCTGAGAGATACGAAAGATCACCTGGGCAACAAAAGGGTGAGAACCGTCGGCGAGCTCCTTCAATCAGAGTTTGAACGAGGCTTTATAAAAATACAGAAATTGATACAAGAAAAGTTGACCATATATAACACCTTGGATAAGGTATCGGTGCAAAGCTTGATCAACGTCAGGCCGATTATTATCGCGATGAACCAATTTTTCGCCAGCAGCCAGCTGTCCCAGTTCATGGATCAGGTTAACCCGCTTTCCGAGCTAACGAACAAGAGAAGGCTTTCTTCTATAGGACCTGGCGGGTTGAAACGGGAGAGGGCGAAGATAGAGGTGCGGGATGTCCATGACTCCCACTACGGTCGAATGTGCCCGATAGAAACTCCAGAAGGCGCCAACATCGGGTTGATCACCTCCTTGTCAACCTTTGCCACGATCGATCGGTTCGGTTTCCTAATTACACCTTACAGCAAGGTAGAGAAGGGAAAGGTTACCGAAGAGATTGTGTTTCTAACGGCCGACCAAGAGGAGTTGTACAAGATCGCTCAGGCGAACACGCCGGTAGGAGCGGACGGGACGATTATGACAGATCGTGTCGTCGTGCGGTATCACGGCGACATCCGCTATGAAAAGAAAGAGGAAATACAGTTTAAAGACGTATCCCCGAAGCAGATGATCTCCATTTCGACGGCGCTGATTCCTTTTTTGGAGCATGACGACTCGAACCGGGCTTTGATGGGCTCGAACATGCAACGCCAAGGCGTACCGCTTCTTAATCCGCAAGCGCCCCGTGTGGGAACCGGCGTCGAGTGGGTAGCGGCGAGGGACTCCGGATATGTCGTTTTGGCGAAGTACCCTGGACAGGTATCGAAGATCGATGCGAAAAAGATTGAAATCCACCGCGCAGATGGAAACGACAAGCTGATTTACGAGAAAAAGCAACCGGTGATCGACGTTTACCGGCTGGCGAAGTTCCAACGCTCCAATCAAGATACGCTCATCAATCAGCATGCGATTGTGAAAGCGGGCGATTGGGTAAAAGCGGGGGAACCCGTAGCCGACGGACCGGCCACCGATATGGGCGAGTTAGCCTTAGGCAAGAATATCTTGGTGGCTTTTATGCCCTGGGAAGGGTACAACTTTGAAGACGCGATCCTTGTAAATGAAAACCTTTTGGCTCAGGACACCTTTACCTCCATCCACGTGGAGATGTACGAGGTGAATTCCCGCGAAACAAGATTAGGCGCCGAAGAGATTACCCCGGATATACCGAATGTCAGCAAAGAACGGTTGAAAAACCTTGATGAGAACGGAATCGTCCGGGTGGGAGCCTTCGTATCTTCCGAAGACATTTTAGTCGGTAAGGTAACACCGAAAGGGGAAGCGGAGATTTCTCCCGAAGAGAAGATCATCCGGTCGGTTTTTGGAGACCGCGGACGAGATATCCAAGACACCTCTCTCAAAGTACCTCACGGGGTTTCCGGAAGGATTATCGATGTTAAAGTTTACAACAAATCCGAAGTGGCCGAACTGGGACCCGGCGTGAACCAGATGATTCGCGTCTACGTCGCTTGCAGAAAGCCATTGGATATCGGCGATAAGCTAGCCGGCCGGCACGGAAACAAAGGGGTCATTTCGAAGATACTGCCTTGCGAAGATATGCCCTTTTTACCCGACGGGACACCCGTGGACATGGTTCTGAGCCCTCTGGGCGTTCCTTCGCGTATGAATTTGGGTCAAATCCTGGAAACGCACTTAGGATGGCTGAGTTGGCTGAAAAACGTCTACGTTGCCACGCCGGTTTTTGACGGCGCGAAAGAGAGCGAAATCCTGGAAGAGCTTTTTGCTTTGAGGCAAAAACAGAAGATCGAGACGGGGGACGAAAAAAAGGATCCCTCAGGAAAAGTCCTGCTCCGGGATGGGCGAAGCGGTTTGACCTTTGACCAGCCGATCGTCGTCGGAATCATGTATATGATGAAACTGGTGCATATCGCACAAGATAAGATCCATGCAAGAAGCGTCGGGCCGTATTCTTTAATCCATCAACAGCCTTTGGGAGGGAAAGCCCAGTTCGGAGGCCAGCGATTCGGGGAAATGGAAGTGTGGGCTCTCGAAGCCTTCGGCGCGACGCATACCCTCAACGAAATGCTTACCATTAAGTCGGACGATGTAGTTGGCAGAAACGAAGTGTATAAAGCGATCTTGAAAAACAAGAACATCCCTGAAACGGGCGTTCCGGAAAGTTTTAAGGTGCTTATCAAAGAATTACGCGGCGTAGTCCTGGATACAAAAGTGTTCGATGAAAACGGTAATGAAATTAACCTGGATAGAGATTAAAAGGGAAGGGATGATTTCATGAAGAGAGTAAAAACCGTTCAAATCACGATGGCTTCTCCGGATACCGTTTTCGGCTGGTCTAAAGGCGAAGTCAAAAAACCGGAAACGATCAACTACCGGACTTTTAAACCCGAACGGGATGGCTTGTTCTGCGAAAAAATCTTTGGGCCGACCAAAGACTACGAATGCTCTTGCGGGAAATACAAGGGCAAAAAGTACGAAGGGACGGTTTGTGAACGCTGCAATGTTCGCGTCGAGCCGAAGTCTTCGCGCAGGAAGAATATGGGGCATATCCAGTTAGCGGCGCCGGTGGTTCATCTCTGGTTCCTGAAGAGTACGCCGAGCATTTTGTCCAATCTTTTGAATATGACCAGCAAAAACCTTGAGAATATCATCTATTTCGGCTCCAGAAGGATTATCGAAAAGATGTTCGTCATCGTCGGCAAAAAGGATACCGCCTTCGATAACGGAGATACCTTGTACGAGACCGAACACGATATCTACAGTCTTTTCTGGGATTTCGAAGCAGAACCGGCGGTAACGGTAAAAAACCCGGCCGGACCGGTGAAGTCGGACATCCAAGGAATGGTTTCTATCTCGGAAGAGGAGACGCACACGGGTAAAACCTTATACTGGGTTTCCGTGACAGACAAAGTATCCGAGCCGTACGCCGTTAATAAAAACATGACGGTCAACTTCAAGGAAGGCCGAGAGATCGAGACGGGACAGGAACTCGTGAGCGAGCAAACGATACCGGCGATTTACTCGCCGATCGATGGAACGGTTGAATTGGACGAGGGGTTGGGGACTTTGACGATCGATCCGATCATCACGAGCGGCGATCAACCTGTCAACTTTCAAATCCCTTTCAACGCGAAAGTGACCGTTAAAGACAACGATAAAGTAAAAAAAGGAGACCGGCTAACCCAGGAAGTAACCTATCCGGCGATCCTGGCGGAAAAAGCGGGAACGGTCGTTTATGACAAAGGCTTGTCGGTGCGGCCCCTACCGGACGGACGGCATGAAGCGACCTCCAACGGCAAGGTGCTGATCGAGAACATCATCGAGCAAAAACGGTATCCGAT
>CAZMHO010000016.1:0-1394 GCA_964566085.1 uncultured Thermotogaceae bacterium
TTTGATACGATTCCTCCGACGCTGACGCATTTCACGGCTTTCCGGGATCAGATCAACAACCAATCGTGGATCGAATTCGCATTCAGCCAGAAACCCGAAACCGCGGACTTAAGCGTAACGGTATCCGCTTCCGGGACATTCCTGTATGACTTGGAAGACGCCGAGGAAATCGTCGGTCAGGAAAACGCCTATAAATTGGATACAGGAGTAACGTTACCGTATGGGACGGTCATCACGTTAGGAGCGACTTCGACCGACTTAGCCGGAAACATCGGGTACGCGGCGAAAGATGCGACCGTATCCCTATCCAGTAAGCGTGAATAAGGAAGGTTCCACCCGATAAATATAGAAACGAGAAAAGCTATCTCCTTGTTTGTTACCGATATTGCGTAAAATAAGGGCAACAATATCGCGTGTTGGTAGAGGAAGGAGACGGTTTTTTGAAGGCCAAAAAAGAATGAGGTATTCCATAACAAAATTAACCAGGACAATAGAAACGATGGAGTTCACGATTATTGCCGTTCCGAAACAAAAATGAACAGGGCTTAGGGAGAGTCTTTCCGTGTCCGTTGCGGGAGAGGAGGTACGGGTCGCGGATCAACTCGTAGTCGGGTAAGCAAAAGCTCTACCGCGGCGATGTCCCGTTTGGAACAGACAGGTTATCGCGCGGTCTCAAAGAACAGGAACTCTTACTGCTCGATTGCTAAACCAAGAGGTACTCGCGGGGACGTGAGGTGAAACCGGGTATCCTCGTTCTTTCGAAGTCGGAAGTCTATTACTGGTACTGGAACGCGTATCGGTATTAAACGAGTTGGAAGCGTAGCTTCTTGTAGATCCCTATTTTTGTTCGGCCCCGTTTCTCGAAACGCGTTACGGGAATGCCAGAAGGCGTTAGCGGGATAAAGTAGCCTCTCACCATATCGAATGTTTCCGATCGACCTCGTCATCCAAGAAAAGGGGTATACCCGATTAAAAAACTGGCATACCCCTTTCTGGATCCTCTCGCGAGTAGGGATCCGTAACGTCTCCGCTGTCTTTGCCCTCGCGCTTATCTGATTGTGTTTATCTCAACCGAGGATCGATCCGAACCCTCTCTTCGATCTTTTTTAGACTCGTCATCGTATACACATTTGATCGGTGTCATCGCTTGCCGTGTTGTCAAACACCTGAACGGGGTCTTCATCATCAGTGTCGGGAAAGTCGTGGATTACGCCCTCTCCGGATACCGAGAACGGGTCAATCCCGCCGCCGGAGCCGGTTTTAGCGGCGTTCCGCCGGATGGTGACACTGTCCGCGTTGAAGATTCTTTCCTGCAGACAACAGTATAGATTTCGTATCAGAGGGTTATGTTTGCTCCGGTTATTCGACGAAAGTGGCGCTGACAAGCATATCGA
>CAZMHO010000016.1:1404-25669 GCA_964566085.1 uncultured Thermotogaceae bacterium
TCATAATCAAGCAGACCCCCTTGAGGACGCGGGAATGATGGAAGGGCGCGCTTCTCTCGCGGTTCAAAGGGAGAAACCCGGTCGCTTGCGAAACCGCTATCGAAATGCCCCGACGTGATTATCGTGATTGTAACACAAAACGGGCCCTATCGCAAGAAAGAAGGGGGGGTCTCTCCGAGCTTTCTTCCCACTCCCTTGGGTTTTCGTTCCAATGACAACCGGGACGCTGACGCATGTCACCGCCTTCCGGGATCAGATAAACAACGATTCTTGGATAGAATTCGCGTTCGATCAAAAACCCGAAACCGCGGACTTAACCTTAACGGTATCCGCTTCCGCTTTTTTCATTCAATAAAGGGATCGGGAATTCGCCGAGTTTACGGTCAATCTCGCGCGGATCTTCTACCCTGAATGGTTCGATAGCCACGAGGAGAGCTTTCGTATCGTGTCTTCGATCACGATTTGGTCCCCCAGTTCCTTCGCCGGGATTCGCTCAACATGAAAGCCGTTTTGTTTCAGCAATATCTCTTGTCGTTTGTCCGGAGCCTTTCGGTTCTCGTGATAGGCGGCGCCATCGATATAGATTAGGATCTTTTCTTGGGGATAGGCGAAGTCAACCCGCGTGCTGACGCCGGCTTCCTTCACAACATATTGTCTTATCGGCTTGGGCAAACCATATCGCGCGATGATCCGTTCGAATTCATCTTCCGCGTAGGATTCCGTTTCTCTGAGTTGCGGGCTTTCGATCAGCGTCCGTTTTGCCGGCACCTCGATCACGACGCCGCCACGATGTTTCACCACCTCTTGCATGCTGACGATCGCTTCCTCGCGGTCGAGAACGTTGTGGTGCGCCTGGTTCCAATAGGTTTTCAGACACTTGTAGCAGGCGCTCGCGCAATCGCACGCCGATAGATGCCTGATCGCCCGATGATGAATCTCATCGAATGCGTCGAAGGCTAATTCCAGAATACCGGTTCCGCCCGGTACCGTTTCGAAAAAGGCCGGAAAATACGTGGATCCCTTTACCATAATAAAACTGTCCCAGGATTCTTTCCCGTTTTCCAAAACGAATTCCATTCCCAACCGAAAGGCTTCCATCCAGTTGACCGCTTCATTTCTCTTTTCAAAAGGGCCGAAGGAAAGCCAATCCGAAACAAAGTGGGCGTGCAGGAGCAATTTATGTTTGAGCACATCTTCTTTCGCGATCTTCCGATGGTAGACCTTTTCCATATGCTGCTGATACCCTACTTGCCCGATCTCCGTTTCCGAAAAAACGGCGCCGTCTTCTGCGCAAACTAAGAAACCGTATCCGCTCTTCGCGATACGTTTTCTTAGGCCAGTGTTAACGAGGGTTATCCGGTCTTTTCGACAGAATTTGACCACTCTTCCGGCGAGTTCACGCGTCTTTCCTCCCAGATGATAATCTTGGACGAGTCCGCGAATATCGTACGAAACGATCGCGCGCCGGTTTTCGTCGTCCCCGATGCTTCCTTCGCGTTTCAGGTTTCCATCGCAAATATGCGCGGACCGGCTTACGATATCGCCTGGCTGTTCATACCTCAACTCCGCCTTGCTCACGGGTTCGATTCCTTCCGCTCCTACGAGGAAATGTTCTTCGAACCCTTCAAAACCCGATAGGGTGTCTATCTGGTATTTCGAAGGGGTAAAGCGTTTCCCGAGGGCGTAAACCCGCGACACCGGCGCGAACTCTCTAAGCGCAAGGGCGTAAGGCCGGTCGATTTCGATGATCGCCTCTTCTTCGAAACTTACCATCGCCGCGCTGCCTTTTTGAAGGGCATAACCGGGAAAGAATCCGTATTCGGAAAGTACCGAAAGCGTATAATAATCGCCCGCGCGCGTAGCGAGGCTTTCCTCTTTTAACGCGTTCAAGACTTCTCCAATCAACCGGGTTTTCGAACTGTTTGCGACACCACTTAACATTTCAATTCGCTCTCTTTTCATCGTCAAGTACCGCTTCCGCAGGTGATTGAGAATGGTATTCAGTTCTTTGGGCATTTCGCCTGCGAAGAACGCGAACAGAGAGTCGATCCCTCCCGAAAACCCGCGCTTGTCGTCATCGGAGAATAAGCCCACAAAACGATCCAATGCTTCTCGCAACGGGGTCTCATATTTTTCCAGCAACAGCCGCAGGTTGGTCGCATAGTCTTCATTTTTCCTGATGTCTTCGTCTTGCGTCAAGCCCATCCAATTGATATTGGCGAAGTAACGTCCGATATGGCGCGGCAGATAGTTGTCGAAGAGCGGTTGGTCTGCCTCTTTCAGCACCCGTTGGAGCGTCGTTGTCCATAAAGAGTGGAGGTGTTTTTGGATGAGCGGGAGGTTCGTCAGACTAAACTTCGGAGCCTGAATCTCGCCCCGTATCATCTCGGGCGGGTTATTGTAGTAATAGAGGTCGTGGGCGGTTTTTCCACAGTAGACCATGACGGTCGCAATCCGTTGACGACGCCCCGCGCGTCCCGCGCGCTGATCATAGTTCGCGGGTGTTGGGGGCACATTCGCCATCGCAACCATATCGAGCTTGCCGATGTCGACCCCGAGTTCAAGCGTAGGGGTCGCTACGATGCAGTTGAGGCGGCTATCCGGGTTTTTGAAGTCTTTTTCTATTTGCTCCCGCTGGATGCTGTTCACCTGCCCGGTATGCTCGCTGGCATTGATTGGCCGCTTCTTCAGATAGACCGTATAATTTTTGACCGCGTAGTCATTAAAAGAGACGGGGGTTCTTTCCAGCCTTCCTTGACACCGCCACGAAGGACAATCCGGCGTCGGGATTTCCCGATTGAAACGCGCCCCGCAGACGGAGCATTGATAGACGGGCGTTTCGCTCGTCGTTTGCCCGCCACTCGTTTTAACCAGTAACAGGCAGTGTTCCGGAACGGCAAAACCGCTATCACTATGGTTTTCCGTAGATTGAAGCAATTTTTTTGAGATAATGTGCTCCCATAACCCGGCCAGGAAGTCATCGATCGACTCTTCGGGGAACCACTTGTTTAGCCAGCTCTGGAATAAAGAGCGGCCGTTCTTGGCAAGCCAACTTTTAGAGTTATGCCGCAACCACCGATCCGGAGCGTTCAGGGAATACACAAACGGGTGGAAATATTTGGGTTTACGGATAATGTTGCGAAAAACCAGCGGATCGGAATTTTTCAGGTTCAAGAGGGCGGACTTCAACCCGGTGTTCCTTCTCATCAAATCCAGGATCACGCCCGCCGTGTTTTGCAGTTTGTCTCGCGGGACGCCGATACGCTCTTCCCACTCAGACCAGAAACTGTCGAGGATATCCAATCCCTTATAGTCGACGCGAACCAGTCCCAAAGTTTCTAAGGAATTTCTGAAGTAGATTTTCGACGCGAACTCTTCGATTAAAAACCATCGAAACTTCTTCATCATCGTTTCCGGTTCCAATCGGGAAGCGTCCGCTTCGATAGGGATCCGGTTTTCGATGACGGTTTGCGTTAGTTGCGAAGCCGCTTCTTCCCAGGCGAGAGGCGTCCCTTCCGGAAGCATTTCGTATAAGAGCTTGCGATACAGGAACCGTTTTGAACGCTCATTGATAAACCCTGAAAGAAAGGAAGCCTCCTGGCGGTTATCCGAAAACATGAGCAGTTTTGCGCGATCTTTGGGAACCTCGTTGAGCGCGTGCTCCGATAAGACCATGAGGTCTACGGCCTGGCTGGAAGACAGGCTTCTTAACCCCGTCATCTCTTCGGTTTCTCCTAATTTAAAAAGCGGCCGGTCGCACGTCAGGCACCGGTAATCACTTTTCTGATCAATTCGGTAGACTGGAAACAAACCCGATTGCCGGCATTTCGGGTTCTCGCAGCGCACCGCTTTGCTCCGATGAAGGGTTCCGCAGTGAGGACAAAGCCAGACTGTTAGAGCCTCTTCAAAGGAAGCCGTGTCGCGTCCGTTCGAATCGGTGAAGAGGATCGGTTCTCTCGAGGCGCATTCAGAGTCCTCTGTTCCGCAGGGAATCCATAGATCGGCTTCGCCATCCGCATCGAGCCGGATCTCGTTGTGATCGGAGATATAGTAGTGCTGACCGCAGAAGTTGCAGTTGTAAGCGGGCCAAATCCGGTAAGCGAGATTCGCATCCGCTTCATCCAACAACAATTTTCGTCCGGAAGGGGTGAATTGAACGCCGAGATCCCGGATTCCCTTCAGGAAAAAATGCAATTTCGGTCGTAAAAGCGGTTGTCCGTTCGGGGCCACCGAGGAACCCGCCAAGAGATAGAGATAAACCTCTGCCAATAGACTTTCTTCAGACAAGTTTTCTCTACCGGGAAAGCGGCGCATGGACTCCAGGAACGGGGCGATAAGAGCGGGGTTCTCGAAATATTGTTGTAAAGCATGAAAAATCGGGTCATTTTGGAGTCTTCTCGTTTCTTCCTCGACCACCGGCGAAAAACCGGCTTCACCGTCTTCTCCCGCTTCAAGTTGCTGCCGAAGCCGCTCGACTGGAGAATCGGGCGGAGGCGGAACACCCGCGCCTTCGGCTAACGTCGGAAGCGCTTCATAAGATTCGAGAATCACGTTTACCGTCGATTCCGGAACCGCGAACAACCGGGAGGCAAAACGTTTCACTTGATCGATGCCACCGCTTTCTTTTGATGAGATTGTCGCCGAAGTCCCGATAGGCGTGATCTTGTGGTCTTCCGGCAACAGGGAACGCAATCTCCTTAATAGGCATGCTACTTCCGACCCCAACTCACCGGTGTAGGTATGAACTTCATCCAACACGACAAACCGCAGATCCGAGTTCAACAGTAAGGACAAGTCTTTGTTCCGTATGAGAAGATACTCCAGTTGCTTATAGTTGGTGAGTAGAATATTCGGGGGGACGGCGCGTATCTCTTCTCGGCTGGCCCTCTCCTCATACGGAAGCAAACGGCCATCGTCCGCTTCACGGAGTTCAGAAGCGGAAAACCGGCGAGAGGCTTTCAAGCGGGAAAGAGAGGTTGGCGCCGATTCGGGCGTATCTCCGGTATAGCGGGCGAAAGAGACTCCGGTGCCTGCCAGCAGTTTGCGTAACCGCAGGAGCTGGTCATTGACCAGCGCGTTCATCGGATAGAGTAAAATCGCCTGCAACCGTGAGCTCGGGCGAGTTTTCGCCTCGTGCGCGATGGGAATGAGAAAAGCTTCTGTCTTTCCGGACCCCGTTCCGGTGGAAACGATGGTGGGATGTCCCGACAAAACGGAACGGATCGTCTCCTCCTGATGACGGTAGAGGCGATCAAAGTCGAAGATCCCGGAAAGAGAGGCGTGTAGCGGTAGCGCGCGCGCGAGCTCGGAAAGGGATTCTCCTTCTATAAACGGGCGGTTCAGCGACAGGTAAGGGCCGCGGATGAGACGCGATCCGTGGATCAGGTCGTACTGGATCAAATGACGAAGCTGCGCTTCAAAATCGGGATCCTTCAGATTGAATAACTCCGATAAAAACTGGGTATACCCTTCGAAGGTGTTTTTGGCAAAGATAATCGGATTCAACAGTTCTCCCCCCTCTGTTCTATTGGGCCGTTCTTGTTTTGCCGGTATCGCGCGGTAATCGAAGGGACTGCGCGATCCTCGAGCCGATTAGCGCGATTACGCCTTTTCGAAGGCTTCCAGCGCCAGATCGCGGCTCAGATAGGCGCCATATCGCTTTTCCTGCTGCTGCCGTTCGATCGGAAAGGTCGAGAAGATATCGGTTACGTCGTCTATGTCGAGCCCATACAGTTTGGCGATCACCGCGTCGATCTCCGCCATCGCCTGCAGCCGTTCGCGCTCGTTCCACCCGCCCATCGGACCGGTGTAGCCGAGCTCCCGCAAAAAGGGCTCGAAGGCGCCATTATCCTTCAGGCACGGGATCAGCCGCGTCACGAGATACTCCCGGATCGTGGCGTATCCATCGGGCCCTTTCTCTTCAAACCGTTCCGGTGAGATCACAGGAAGCTGGTAGAGTTGAAAAAGGCTTAGATGCACTCCCTGCAGCTTCTTTCTCGCAAAATAATCGAACAAGTGAGAAGAAAACACACAAATCAGCAATGCAAGGTTTTTTTCGGATAGAATCATTAGATTAAGTGTATGTCCAAAAGCAACTCTCGGCAATACCGAAGCGATCATCGTCCGAATATTTGTCGCGTTGGTTATGTCCCGAAACCCCAAAACCACCGGACTCGTGATCCCGCGTTTGCGATAGTCCTCACGGACGGTCTCTTCCGCCACGTAGTACCGGACACGCGGGAAGAAATCCGGCGACTGCTTTTCTTCCGCCGCGCACGCGATGCCTTTGCCATCCGGAGTGATGTGGTTGAACCGCGCGTCCAGAATCGAGAAGCTCTTGCCTTCGAACAACGGGACAAAGCGTTTCTCGATTCCTCCCGCTTCTCCAACGTAAGATCCGGCTTCCCACCGGTACCCCGCCTGTTCCAGCGCGTGGGCCCGGACGAAGTGTTTGGAGTCGTTCGACATATGGAATTGCGTAAACACTCTGATTCCGTAAGGGTTATCGACCGGTTTTCCGTCCTTCTCTCTCAGAAGGATCGGGTGGCGCCGATAGACCTTCAATAGGATTTCGGCATCCCGCGCGTCCGTAAACGTGGGGATCGTCCCCGTGTTCGGGTTGAAGAGCGCCAGGTCACGGAAGGAGAAACAGACCGGCGGTTTATCGTACAGCTCTTTCGGGTCGCGCAACGCGAACCGCGCCTGAATCGTCTTGGAAGAGCCAAAAACCAATAAACTGAACCGGTAGGAAGCGTGTACTTGCCGGAAGATGTTTCCGTTAACAAAGTCGGAGAGGGATTCCAAGTTCCCGTTTTCGGTGATGCTTCGGAAAATCCGGGCGTAACTGGCGTCCGTCGCGATTCCGGTGGGGCACAAAAGGCCCGCTCTGCCGGCTGGCGTCTTCAGACCTAAAAAGAGAGCCGAAAAATAAGCATACGTGTTTGGTGTGCCGCCGGAAACGGTATTATAAACCTCCCGTTCGGAGAGGTAGCGGTTGGATTGCGCGATCGACCGCAAGCGGCGGCAGTAGGCGCCCCAAAGATCGGGATCCGTCTCCCTCAATTCCTGTATCTTGCGTTCTCTCTCATCGGTTTTTTTTGTTGTGTGGATCTCTTCGGATTTATCGGAGAAGAACTCCCGTTCGTTCAGAATCATCGTTTCCCACGGCGGGTTGCCGATCACGGCGTCAAAGCCGCCTTTCTCGAAGACTTCCGGGAATTCCAGTTCCCAATGGAAAAACCGGTTCTCGCGCGCCGCCTGTCTTGCCTGATACAGATACGCCTCTTTTTGCTCCTCCCCATGCGGATCCTCCGCCATGGGAGTACGCGTTAAATCTTTATAAAGCGCCTGCAACCCGTTGTTGTCCAGAGGAGAGAGTCCGTCTTCTTCGGACAGGAACCACTGCGAAAGCCAGAGGTCCAACCGCGCTTTTTCGCGGCGATATTCTTCGTTGGACAGGTAAGACTGTTCGTACTCCCGTTCTTTCGAAAAGTAGTCCGCTTTTTCTTCGCCGCTGAAAGCAAGTTTTTCAAGGTTTTTCGCCAAAAGGGAGCGGGTTCTCCTGCTTTCTTGCCGCAATAACCCCGCGAATGAAAACATGTCGCTCTGAAACCCGTCCTGAGTTTTTTTGAAGTATTTGGCATTCCGGTCTTTCACCGTTTTTTTCTCGCGTTTCCATTCAGCGGAGTCTTCCGGGATCGGCGCCCACACTTCATTCGGTATCGTTGAGATATCCGCTTCCGGTAATCCGACACCCAAAAGCGAGTTTCCGCATTTCAGACGGTGGTCGAGAAACGAAAAGGGGCGATCCCGCGAGAAGGTTGCAAGCCATAGCGCCATTTTGGCGAGTTCCACCGCCATCGGGTTGATATCGACGCCGTACAGACAATGCTCGGCGACCATCCGATGGGCGAGGTTCACCCGGACGGATTCTTCCAGTTCCCGATACATCCCGCTACCGTCCCAGCTCTTTCTCAGCGCGTTGGCCAGGAAATCCATCGCTTCCACGAGAAATGCGCCTGATCCCATCGCCGGGTCGACCACCTTCAAAGCCAGGATCTCTTCGGGTGATTTCGGGATCGTTGCCTCCTCCTGATCGTTTTTATAGCACAACGGAAGGAGTGTCTTTTCTACCAGCCAGGCGGTGAGCGCTTTCGGGGTATAGAAGGTTCCCGATGATTTTCGCAGTTGAGAGGCGCTGAAACGAACCGCTCCGTCCCGGAAGACCAAGGAGTGCTCCAGCAACCCTTCATAGACGTACCCGATCTGTTGGACACGGATTGAGGCATAGCTGAGCCGATAGGCGCCCTGCGGGTTATGGATATAGAGTAAACGGCGCAAAATCTGCCGAAGCCGTACCGAATCGATCTTTAGAACCGCTTCCACCTCTTCCGTTTTTCTCGGATCAAACAGGTCTCCCCCATGCGCCACCAGGGAGAGCCGCGGATGCGCGCTGCCCTCGCAGATCAATCGGAACAAACTTCGCAACTGCGCCCAAGCGTCAGCGCGATAGGCATACTCGTCGGTGAACTTTTCTTCCCCAAGCTCATGATAAGCGTGATCCAGGGTATTGGCGAGATGGATGACGCCATAGGCTTCATCATACTCCGGGATACCGTGGGGGAGCAACTGATTCTCCTCCGCAAACAAGATGAAGACGATACGCATCGCGATCTTGACCAGTATCTCGTATAGGCGGTCGCTCTTAACGGGGACGGGGTTTTCGTTTACGGCGTCCAACAGCATTTGCACCACTTCGAACACCTGTTCGCCTAACTCGGAGGTCAGCTCCGCCTGGGCTTCCTGACTGTCGTGGATGAGTCTGAAAATGCCCGTTTCTTTGGATGGCAAAAGAGTGCGGAGCCCGAGAAGGTTCCGGAAAGCTTCGAATGCGGCGGTATCCTCAAAAAAGGCTTCGCCGTCCCACGTCACGGATGACGGCGCCGCGCCGTCCTGGCGGAAGTATAATCGAAAGGAACGCCCGTCGGTCAATAAACCCAGCGGGGATCGGAGGTGAGTGAGAAGCGTTTCAAACTGATGCTGCGGAGAGGCGCGCCAAATGCCTTTCTTATCGGGAGGACCGTCCAACCCGTTTCCCGATTCGACAGACCATACGGTGAAGAGCGGCTTGCGCGCGCGTTCATCCAGAAGCAGCAAGTCGGGGGCGAGGGTGGAATCGTATTCGGGAACGCGTATTTTGTAGTCTTTGGCCGCGGCGCCCCAAACCCAGCAAGGCGACCGGCTGTCGTGGCCCAGAAGCTCGAAGAAGAGAGAGAAGAGGGTTTGCCGAAGCGATAATCGCCCGTTCACGAAGGCGGTTTTCAATCGGCCGAGCTCTCGCTTTTCGATCGAAGAAAGCGCCTGGGCTTTTTCGAAAGCCCGGCGATAGACGACCTCAGAGATCAATAATCCGGAAAGCGTAACGGTATCGAACCAACGTTGAGCGTGTTTACCCTGTTCCACTGTTCCCCCTCATCTTTTTCAGAATTATCGCCCAGAGGCTTATCGGCGCGTTTTCGAAGCCCCTTTGACGATCTTAAGACACACCGAAACCCGTCAATTTTTCGGCAAAGCGAAGCAATAGGCGATTGGGCGCAGCCGCGGCTGGCCTTTGACTGTGTATTTCTTTCTGAGGATACTCGGAATCTCCCGAAACTCGTTTTCGAGTTGTTTCTGACGCGCCGAAAGACGCCGCGCGTCTTCTTCCGCCTGGGAGCGCTCGGTATCAAACAAGCGGGTTTGTAAGAACCTTTGCAGGGGTTTGATCGATGCGCGGATCTCTTGAACGCGTTCCTCAATGAGCGTTTCAAGCTCCTTAACCTCTTCTTTGGCGATGCGATCGAGATGAGAAAGTTGTTCTTTTGCCCAAGAAGTCGCCCGTTCGTCGACGGCTTCCCGTATCCTTTGGTAATTTTGATGGACGATCGCGCGGATCGAAGCCATCTGTTCCAGCGGGTTTTCTTCACGGATCATCGAACGTTCGATTTCTATGAGAAATTCCGGTTCGATGGGGATCAACAACCCCTCGGAAAAGGTGAACCCGAGGGAGACGATCTCCTCTGTCAATACTTGCGCGTATTCGTTGAGAAGGAGCCCTTTCAGGTAGAGGACGAATACGGGATAGGCGGTCACGGAAGCGGGGACCGACTTGACGGTCACACGGTTGAGCCGTTGATGAGATCGATGTTCTTGATCGATCTTTTTCGACCATTGATTGGATCGAAAGAAAGCCATGGCGCGCTTCAAGATGGGGTGGTTGGGATGCAAGAACAGGGTATTTTCTGGTAAATTCTCGCGAACCGATTCTTCGAAGGTAACGGTTACGGGCAAGGTTGCCCCAGGCAGAGTCCTCAGCAAATCCTTCCACCCGGAGGGAAGTTCGGTCAGTTGTTCGCACAGCGGGTAGTCTGCGCTTTGCAGTTGCGCGCATCTAAGTATTTGAAGGGCGCTGTTGAGGACCAACCGGACGTTATCCGGATAAAGCGCGAGTTTGCTACGGGCTTCTTCCAGCTTTTGCCGAAACCTGGAGACTTCCGTTTTTGCTTTTATGCGCTCTTTCACAAGGCTTTCATTGACGAAAAGAGGGAGATCTCCCGCGCTTTTGTATCCCAGCATGCGCCGCGAGATTTCCTCCGCGATGACGGGGTTTAGGCTTTGGAGGTCTTCCTGGATCTGATTGACTTTATTCACGATCGTTTGCAGAAAACGCGAGTCCTCGCGGTTTGTATATACGAAATGAAAAATCGCAATATCGCGCCGTTGTCCGTAACGGTCCACCCGCCCCATCCGTTGCTCAAGACGTGTGGGATTCCAGGGTATTTCCATGTGGATCAGATACCGACAGTGTCTTTGAAGGTTTATCCCTTCCGAAGCGGCGTCGGTGGCCAGAAGAATCCGCACCGGGGACCGGTCCGGATTGCTCTCGAAGGCGCCTTTCACCGCTTCTCGCGCTTGGTCTTCCATTCCCCCGTACAGAGAGAGGATGCGTTCCTCCCCGATCCCGTGGGCGTGAAGTTGTTCGCGCAGGTAAGAAAGCGTATCCAAAAATTCCGTGAAAATCACGACGCGTTCGGTGTTCCAGCGCGTTCCCTGTTTAAGGTACTCGTCGATCCATTTGAGAAGGGCGGCGCACTTCGAATCGGGTTGGCTCATCCGGGTTTCGGATAAGGTGAAAAGCCTTTCCAAATCTTCATTCCAATGATCGGACGACAACGTCTCGACCAAAGCGTCCTCGACCTCTCGCTTTTCGGCGTCGTCATCCTGCTCTTCGGAATAGTGGCGATTGAGCTGCGTCAGGTAAGACAAAGCGAACGGCTGCTTTTCCGTGTGAACGCTTTTCTTGTGGACTTCGACCGAACGATGGAAGGCTAAAGGGGAGGAAAGCGCACGTTTCTTCAGGATGGTCAGAGCGAATTCGAGCGAACGCGTTTGGTCCGTTTTCATTCCCTGAGCGAGATCCGCTGAAAGACGCAATCGAGTGTGGATATATCGATCCAGTATTGAAAACAGTTCTGCTTCTTCCGGTTCGGAAGCGAGCGAAATGGCGTGGATCGCGCGTTCCGGAAACAAGGGTTTGCCAAGGGGATCCTTCACCCCGTTGGGTCCCCGCTTCATTCGACGGATCATCGTTTCTTCTAACTTTTTTTTGAACCGCTCGGAATCAACGTACGGTTCGAAGCGGTTGAAACGGTAGGGGTCCAGCAGTTCGAGAAAAGCGATAAAGGCTTCCCGTTTCCCGTTGTGCGGGGTGGCTGTCAGGAAAATCCGATGTTCGAAAAGTGGAGCGATATCCCGGATCAATCGCGTTCGGTCCGAATCACAACAATAGTTCTTCGTCGGTTGGGGCATGCAATTGTGCGCTTCATCCAAAAGCAGGAGGTCCCACTTTTTGAAGGGGGATTGGAAACCGGCCTCCGATGACACGGAAGAAATCGGTTGCGTTTCTTTGAAAAGCCTTAAAGGCGTTTCCGTCTTCAAGTAATCGAATGAGGCAATCAGGCGCGGGAAGGTAAGCCAGGGATTGACGTTGACGCCGTACTCTTTTTTGAGGTCGGCCACCCCTTTCCTGTCGATAATGCGGAATTCAACACCGAACTTTTCTTCCATCTCCCACTTCCACTGCCATCTTAAGGAAGCGGGGCACAGGATCAGGATTCTTCGAATTTTTCCCGAAAGCAGCAGTTCCTGCAGGATCATTCCGGATTCGATCGTTTTCCCAAGACCCACGTCATCGGCTAAGAGAAGATGGATACGCGGTTTAGCCAACGCTTTGATCACCGGTTCCAACTGGTACTCGCGAATGGAGACCGATCCAAAATACGGCGCCCGGATCGCTTCTTGCGGGAGCAGCGATTGCGCCTGCCAGCGAAGGGCGTAGAGAAAACTGTCGAAAACCTCCGGCGTGTCGAGCTGTTCGAAATCGTGTAGCCATTCTTCGGGCAAAACTTCAAAGTCCGTTTCGCGCTCTTTCAACACTTCGAGCGTCTGACCGAGGCTGTCATCCTGCAATGATTCCAAAGTAACCCATGTTGCGGGACCTTCAGCAACGTCGACGTCCGTGACCATCCAAATACGTTCTCTCGCTCTAGCGATACGCCCTATCTCTACCGGTTCGGAAACAGCCATCTTGCCACCTCGCGTGAGTTAACGTTTCTGTAAATCCAAGGCGATGCTCATTAAGCGATTGTATCATATCAGGACCGGTTTCGATCGGTCCGCCTTGTTTGCTTTGCGGTAAGTTTGAATGGAAAAACCTTACGGTCGCACGATTCTTATCGGTTACAAAGAGTATTCTCGAAGGGTGAGCGCCGATGGCGTGTATGACGGTGGATCATCCAACTATGTTGGGCAATCCTAACCGAGCCCATGTAAAATACCGCTCCGGTTGTCGGGGTTGATTTGTCGTAAGACGCTCAAAATCGGACTTTTCAAAAACCTTACCTTAGATAACCTTCCTTTGCGGCACTTCATTTGAGGTGGGCGCTCATAGCCGAACTTAACGATGTCGAGCGAGAGTCCGCTCTCCGTGAAGTCAATTGAACCCGGACTTGACAAGAACGCGTTCATGTGGTAGATTATGAATGAATACAAATATATTCATTCATATTCGCAATCCTCTCAAACAAAGCGATGGAATTCGCGGTTTTCCTAAGCAAAGAGTGGATGGAAGACGATTAAAAAACAGGATTTTCCAAACGAGGTAAAAATGAACCGATCCCAAACCGAACCGATCGAACACGAAGACTTTGCGATGAATACCGAAATAGCTTTCACCGTGTATGGCCGATCAGCCCGTCGGGCGATTAAGGGCCTTAAAGGCGAAGTATCCCGTATCGAGAAGAAACTCAGCCGATTTGTGAACGGCAGCGAGATCGACAGGATTAACCGGCATTCTGGAAGAGGACCTATACCAGTAAGCGGTGAAACCTTTGAAATCCTTGAGTTCTCGAAAAGGCTTTATGAGATGACACGGGGATCATTCAATGTTTTGATCGGTCCCCTCGTCGATGAATGGGACTTTCAACGCGCTGAGAGCAAACCGGAAGCATTGAACATCCGGAAAACAATGAACTTAATCGACGGCGACGATTTGGTTTTAAATCCTATGGAACAGTCGGTTTGGCTGCGAAATCCAGGGCAGTCCATCGATCTGGGGGCGCTCGGCAAAGGCTACGCGGGAGATCGGTGTATGGAAGTGTTGAAAGGGTCAGGAATCGAATCGGCCATTATCAATTTAGGCGGGAATGTCTGCGTTCGCGGGAGAAAACCGGATGGAACAGCCTGGAAAGTGGGAATCCGACACCCGAGGAAGGAAAACACACTGATCGGCTATGTTGAGTCAGAGGACCGGCACGTGGTCACATCCGGCGATTATGAGCGGTTTTTCTATGACAAAGAAGGGAATCGGAGGCATCATATCCTTAATCCCGCCACCGGTTATCCCACCGAATCAGGATTGATCAGCGTTACCGTTATTTCGGAGAACGGGATGGCGGCGGACGCGCTCGCCACCTCCCTCTTCGTTTTAGGGAAGAAACACGGTTTAAGCCTTTTGTCGCGATTTCCTGGAACCGAGGCGATATGGGTGGACGAAAGTCTCGAAGTGACGGTTACGGAAGGGATTGAAAAGGTCTATTATGGACTGAATGGGATCACTTGGCACGCAGTCTGAGAGGGGCATATCTATGCAAAAGATTAGAAAAAGAAAGGGGGTACTCAAAATGTGGATGGTACTGTTTCTCATCGCTGGCGGCATTGGGGCCGTATTGATCGGAGGCATTGTTTTCTCCGCTCCGGGAAGGCGAGAAGTGAGCGAACTGGTGATCGAAAAGGTCAGCTTTTCCAACCTACAGGATGGGATCTTTACGGGAGAGTATGTCGGAAAGAAAGGCCGTATGCGGGATGCCGCCGTCGAAGTAACCATCAAGGGAGGGGAGGTCGTTGCGATCAAGATCGTCAAAGGCGCGGTGGACAAGAATGGGAGAGCTTTGGAACTGACGCGCGGGAAAAGCGTCCAAGACTTGTTTCAGAACGCGCTCGACACAAAATCCCTTGCGGTCGATGTCATCAGCGGGGCAACCCTTACGTCGAAGGCTCACCTGAAAGCCCTCGAAGACGCGTTGAAAAAAGCGAAAGCGCGTTAGGATCCGGCGACCCGTCGATACCGAAGCGGATGCGTGAGAACGACTTCGGCTTTTGAGACGCGAAACAATCCGTTTTAGCCCTTGTCGTTCGGGTCGCGGGACAGGCGAACTTGTCCCCATACACCGAGATACTTTCCGATGAGGATGACGATACCGCTGACCCCGGGAATCTTTTGGGCGGTTTCGATCGCGGGTTCGATGTCGTCTTTAGAACAGACGCGGTTCGCGATCGCCGTCGCGGCAGCATCGGCGAGGAGGGCGTCTTTCGACAGCGCGACCACGGCATCGGCTTTACCGAAACTGAGCGAATGCCCTACCGTGCCGGAAGAGGCGCAGATGCCCATGGGCGTTTCTTCTGGGCGAATCACCAGAGAGAGACGATTGGAGAGGGGGAAGCGCCGGCAAAGATTCCAATCGTCCGGGGCTTGTCGCTTTGGATGAAGAGGTCTCCCCCGTTTTCGATGATGACTTCCCGCGAAAGGGGCAGGAGATCGCGACCGACATATGCGGCGATCGCGCCAGCTACCGCCGCCATCGGCCCGACCCCGCAGGATCGGGAGGCGCGGATCATGTGGCGGACCAGCGGGGGGGAAGCGGGGTCATCGGCAATCGGCGCCAGAGAAGAGAAAAACGCCGGGTCTTGAACGGCGGTAGTGGCGGACGCGTTCGGTGACGTATTGGCAATAGGTGTCATTCGCAAAAACCATCAAGTCCGTCTCTTCGTCGACCACGCGAAAGGCCGTGAGACCTTCGGCAATCATACGGTTGCGGTAGACGCGCTCTTCGTAGGGGATAAATCCCACCTCCTTATAGAATTGTCCCGATTTTGCGAAATGAGCTTACAGCGCGATGATGTGCTTCTCGCGTTCCCCGAGGGTTTTCGCGCCGTAGCCAAAAGGACGACGCGATACCGTTTAGCCGTTTTCGGAATATGCGTTGGAGCGCCCAACTTTAGTTGGGCATGGTGTTTTTATTCGCCACAAGCTGTGCCCATTTTCCCGAAATCTCGATTCACGCGCGGTCGTTTTCCAAATTCCGTAACCTTTGATTCCCCGGCAAGCGCGCTACCGGTTCCGTGAGGAAAAACCGGCCTGCGCTGATTTCCGTTTTCAATACTGCCGCGATTTCCCTAGCCTTCCGAATATCCGACATCGGGGCTGTCGGGGTTTTCCTGTCTTCTATTCGTATCGATCCGCTCCAAAGTTCCTCATAATTGACCGTAGCGATGATCGGACGGTCGCGGCGCGGAACTCCGTAATCGAATAGGAGCGTTTCTATATCACGGTTTCGTACCGTTACTTTCCGAAGCATCTCCATATCGAGAATTGGAATCGGTACCCCGATCCCGACACAGAGAGAGATCCCGTAGTTTTTCAACCGTATCGGACGGAGCCATCGGGGATTCATGGCTTTCATATCCCCGATCAGCGCCAAAGTCCCTGCCCCGCCAACCGGTATCCCGAGGGCGTTTCTTGGCCGAGCGGAGTAGAACTGCGTGCCTTGCCAAGCCACATATCCCTGCGCGCCCGCGAGGAAAAGCCGGGTGCCGATTCCGATCGTCCGATAATCCGGATCATTAAGCAGCGGACTGAGCTGCCCGCACGTCGCGTAGGTAATGTTCGCTCCGAATGGGCGTAGGGTTCCCATATACGTGTGCTTCGTTTCACTTGAGAGGTTGATCGCCGCCCCGTAGTTTTGATAAGCATTCCGGGGATTAAACAGATAGGCTTCGTTGATCGCGTCCAAAGAGATGTCGGTTTCCATCTCTTTTCGCGGGTAACAGTCTGTTCCGGGACTGGAAGCGCGCAAACGGACGGGTTTTCGCGCGATCAGGTCGTAAATGACATGAGCGCCGCCATACCGGTCGCCTTCCGTCTCCGAAAGCCCAGTGGCGCCGATATACGCGTCCACGGCGGCGATCCCGGAATAGGCTTCCACCTCATTGAGCGTGGTTTTCGTCATGCGAATGGGAGGATCGGCGTGCCCGAAGTTCAGAAAAGCGCCACTGGAGCACATCGGGCTGAAGGTGGCGGTCGTCACGACGTCCACTTTGTCGAGGGTGGCCTCCGCGCCAGTCTGGTCCACTTCATCGATGATTTCTTCCGCAGTCAGGACGACTGCCTTTCCTTCCGCGATCTTTTCGTTGATCTCTTCGATGGTACGGGTTTTCGGCATTGGCTTCTCCTTTCTTTATTTGAGTTCATGGGGCGATCGGCTATACTGGAAGCGGTCACGGTATCGCGTAGTAACCGAAGGGACGACGCGATTCCCGAGACATGACCTTCTTCTTTATCCCACCGCATAGACGACGATGGATTCATCCGTGACGTGAGGGGGCGTCCATGCCAGGCAAAAGTCGGGTGTTCCAAAAAACGATCATTCGCGAAGCGGGTATCGCGTAGTCGCGAAAGTGAAAAGAGCTTTCCGCGCGATGACGCCCATCAGCCAGCCAAAGCTTTCGGGCGGCTATTCCTCGCCTATTAAACGCTCCAAACGCGTTCGGCAACGATTTGGGCGATCTGGATCGCGTTCCAGGCGGCACCCTTCAGCAGTTGATCGGCCACCACCCAAAAAGACACGCCTTTATCGAAGGAGAGGTCTTTTCGAATCCTTCCGATAAAGACTTCTTTTCTGCCTGCCACGTCAGCCGGCATGGGGTAGTCACGGCGTTCCGGATCGTCGCGCACGACGATTCCCGGGGCAAAGCTCAGGAGCTCTTTGATTTTGTCCGGGTCAAAGTCTCTCTCCAATTCCAACGTAACCGCTTCCGAATGCGCGCGGATCACCGGAACCCGAACCGCCGTAGCGCTGATCTTCCACTCGGGTTTTTCAAAGATCTTACGCGTTTCGTCGACCATTTTCATCTCTTCCCGCGTATACCCATTACTTTCGAAACGGTCGATGTGCGGAATGAGATTGAAGAGAAGAGGATAGGGGAACTGTTTCGCTTCCAACGGCAATCCGTTCACATAGGCTTTCGTTTGCCCGATCAACTCTTCCATCGCTTCTTTCCCCGCGCCCGACGCCGCCTGATAGGTGGAGACGATGATCCGGCGTATTCCGAAGGCGTGTTCAAACGGGGCTAACGCGACACACATCTGGATGGTCGAGCAATTCGGGTTGGCGATGAGTCTGGAAGTAGAGTCGATACGGTCCGGGTTGACTTCGGGAACGATGAGCGGAATCTCCGGCCGCATTCGAAACGCGCTGCTGTTGTCAATCACGCGAACGCCTTCTTCACCCGCGATTGGCAAAAACCGTTCGGCGAGTTCGGCGGAGGTGGCGTTAAGAAGCAGATCCAACCCGCGAAAGCTGTTTTCGGAAAGAGGTTTAATCGTAATGGGCCGCCCTTTATAGAGTTGAGTCTTTCCTATCGAACGCTCTGAGGCGAAGAGCGAGAGTTCAGACACCGGAAAAGCCGTTTCTTCCAAAAGACGCAACATTTCGAAGCCGACCGCGCCGGTCGATCCCGCGATCCCGACGCGCAACCCGTTCATAGCGTTATCTCTCCTTTTTCGCAGAAGGCTTCGTGCAAGCTACGAACGGCGTTTTCTATTTCCGCTTCTTTTACCACGCACGTGATCTTAATTTCAGAACAAGAGACCATTTCAATTGGAATGCGCTGGTCAGCGAGCGTTCGAAAGACCCGCGCCGCCACGCCCGGGTGGGACCGCATTCCGATGCCGATGACCGAAGCTTTCGCCATATCTTTTTCTCCGGTTACTCGGGCGCCTTCAAATTTCCGGATGAACGATGAAGCGATGTCATAAGCCGGTTCGTAGTCTTCCCGTGAAACAAGGAAAGAAATCGTCATCGTCGTCCGATCGCCAAAATCCTGCACAACGATGTCGATATTGAGGTTCTGTTCGGCGATCTCTGCGAAAAGGTCAGCGAAGATCGACGGGGATTGCGGTAACCCGGTTACGGTGATTTTTGCTTCTGCCCTGGAATGGGCGATACCGCGCACAACTGCTTTTTCCATAAGGCTCTCTCCTTCTTGTATATAGGTACCCAGTGACTCGTCGAATGAAGAACGAAGATGGATGGGCATGCCGTACTTGGCTGCGAGTTCGACGCACCGACTATGCAAGACTTTCGCGCCCGATCCCGCCATCTCGAGCATCTCCTCATAGGAAATCCCGGGTATTTTCTTCGCTTTCGGAACCACTCTCGGATCAGCGGTATAAACTCCGTCGACATCGGTAAAAATCTCAACTTCCGAAGCGTTTAAAGCGCAACCCAATGCGGTTGCCGTGATATCGGATCCGCCCCTTCCGAGCGTCGTGATTTCGTTTTCTTCTGTCACTCCCTGGAAACCGGCGATGATGACGATGCTTCCCTGTTCCAACTTCGCGCGCAACTTCTCCGTGTGGATACTCTTTATCCTCGCTTTGGTGTGTACCGATTCGGTCAGGATTCCGATCTGAGGAGCCGTGAAGGAAATCGCGCTTTCCCCCAACTCTTGTATCGCTAAGGCCAGTAAAGAGATCGATAACTGCTCCCCGGTCGCCAGGATCATGTCGAGTTCACGGCCATTGGGTTTTTTCGAGATCTCCTTCGCCTTTCCGATCAGCGAATCGGTCATTCCCGCCGGCGCTGAGACGACGACCACCATCTTTTTCCCCGTTTTGGCCGTATCAACGATCCGCTTGGCTACGATTTTTATCCTCTCCGCGTTTGCGACGGAGGTCCCTCCGTACTTTTGAACCCATACTTCCATGACAATCCTCCAAAAAAAGAGGGCGTTTCTTACGAAACGCCCTCGAAATTTTTGTATCGGTATGCGTTAACCGCTCCGACCCAATTTCGGGGGCGCGATTCGCATCATCATATGGCTTTTTCCAAGTAATATTTTCGTTTTGATTTTCATTTGTAGTTTCCTCCTGATAATGGCGTATTATACCACTAATTGTCAAATAGGACGAATCCATGTGAGTGTCAAGTTATGGAGCGCAGTCGATGAAATTCCCCTCAACGGAGGGGTGGCCATCACCTCAGGTCGGGGTGGTCATGAGATTACTTGTCATTGCTATTGTGATACAATCACCGATAGAGTTCGATAAATAAGGGATTCGCGACGAGCTGAATTCCTAAAGAGAGGGAAGTGATATGCATGGAGCATGGTTGTAAAATGAGTCGGGTTCCCGCTGTCAAAGTTTTAACCGTCCTTTTGCTTTGCGCCGTTTCAAGCGTTATTTTTGGTGCTACCACTGGATCGGTCCCGTATCAAGTCGGAGAATGGCTGCCCTCCGATCAGCTAAAACTTGAGGACTGGCGTCATTCCCTCATCCGGGAGACTGCCGAAGCGACAGGAGAAACGTTGTTCTATCCCGCTATTTTAGAGTTTAAAGAACTGATCGAAGATGATCCGGAATTATTTATGCTGTTCTCTCAGATGTTTGGACAAATTCCCGCGGATTCTGCGCATTCTGAAGACTCGTCCGGGTTTCCACAGATTCAAAACTATCTCCATATGCTCCGGATTATGAATCATCTGCTCACCAAAGCTCCCGGTTTTGATCGATCCGGATTTGTTGGGTTTCCGATTAATGCCATTCTCAATTGGCCTTTGCAAACCGAAGCGGGGTTGATTATCTTCCGCAACGAAAAGGTGAATCAACAACTCAAGAAAATCTTGAATCAATGGAGTCGATTCTTGTCTTCCGCCGATTCCCGATACGTTCTCGATGATGATCCGGAAAGGGGATGGTTCGGGAAAGCGGCGCAGGAAGCGATGCCTGATTTTGCCGAAGACTTTATCTGCGATCCGAACGCCCCCTATTACGGGTTTCGCTCATGGGATGATTTTTTTACCCGTCAGTTTCGCGAGGGGCGCCGCCCGGTAGAGAGTCCGGAAAACGATTCCGTTATTGCCAACGCGTGCGAATCGGCGCCTTTTAAGCTGGCTTTTAGCGTAAGCTTGCGAGAGGGTTTCTGGATCAAAGCGCAACCCTACTCTCTTTTCCATATGATGGCGGGAGACCCGTTTGCGCCGTTGTTCGAAGGGGGGACCGTATACCAGGCGTTTTTAAGCGCGTTGAGTTACCATCGCTGGCACAGCCCGGTGAGCGGGATCATCGTAAAAACCCGAATCATCGACGGAACGTATTATGCTCAATCTCCTAATGAAAAGGACGACCCGTATTCTCCGAACGCTTCTCAAGCCTTTATCTCTCATACGGCTTCCCGCGCAATAATCTTCATCGAAGCGGATAACCCGAATATCGGACTGATGGGGATCATTTTTGTCGGGATGGGAGAGGTTTCTTCGAACGAGATAACGGTCTACGAAGGTCAGCGCGTGCAAAAAGGCGATCAACTCGGTATGTTCCATTTCGGCGGTTCAACCCACGCGCTCATTTTTCGCCCTGAGACGCGTCTCCGGTTTGATCTTCGCGGACAAACCCCCGGATTAGAATCAGAAAACATACCGGTTGGAGCAAAAATCGCGACAGTCATCGAATAAACGTTATCGCGCCGCGCGCCTTCAATCGATACAAAAACGCCCCTCATCGTGACGAGGGGCGTTTTTTCCAAAGAAACCGAACGGCGTTAAGCAGCGCGTATACCTTCAACACAAGCGATGGTAGTTAGCGAGCGGTTCCGTTTCCATTATCGACAAGCGGTTTCTCAAACTGGCTTCGATAGAGGTCCGCATAGAATCCGTTCTGCTTCAGAAGCTGCTGGTGAGTGCCCTGTTCCACGATGTCTCCGTTATTCATCACGAGAATCCGATCGGCGCCACGAATGGTCGATAACCTGTGGGCGATGATAAAACTTGTCCGGTTTTTCATGAGATTCTCCATCGCTTGTTGAACCTGTACCTCCGTCCGCGTGTCCACGGAGCTGGTGGCTTCGTCAAAGATCAAGATTTTCGGGTCGGAGAGAATGGCTCGCGCGATCGTGATCAGTTGTTTCTGGCCTTGAGAAAGGTTCGTTGTTTCTTCGTTGAGAGTCATTTGGTACCCTTCAGGCAACGCGTGGACGAACAAGTCCACATGGGCTGCTTTGGCGGCTTCGATTACCTCTTCATCCGTCGCGTTCAGCTTTCCATAACGGATGTTTTCCATGATCGTTGCGTTGTATAGCCATGTGTCTTGCAGCACCATTCCGAAATGATCCCGCAAGTGGTTGCGCGAAAAGGTCTTGATGTTGTGCCCGTCGAGGAGAATTTCTCCGGCATCGAGTTCGTAAAACCGCATCAATAACTTAACGAGTGTCGTTTTGCCTGCCCCCGTCGGCCCAACGATGGCGATGTGCTGCCCGGGTTGGATCTCGGAAGAGAAGTCCTGAATAATTGTCTTTTCAGGCGTATACCCAAAACGAACGTGCCGGAAATCGACATGTCCGGAAACTTGTTGAAGGTGAGTCGGGTTTTGCGAATCCGGCGTTTCTTCCGCTTCCTCCAGGAAGGCGAAGACTCTTTCCGCCGCGGCTGCTGTTTGTTGGAAGATGTTGGCGATATTGGCGATTTGGGCGATCGGTTGGGTGAAGGTTCGGATGTATTGAATAAAGGCTTGGATATCGCCTACCGTAATGATCTTTCTGACGGCGAACCATCCGCCTAATATGCTGATGATGACATATCCGATATTCCCGACAAAAAACATTATCGGCATCATCATTCCGGAGAGAAACTGAGATTTCCATGCGGAAGCGTAGAGTTTTTTGTTCAATTCCCCAAAGGCGGAGACGCTCTTTTCTTCGCCATTAAAGGCCTTCACAACGATATGGGCGCCGAACATCTCTTCCACGTGCCCGTTTACGTGCCCCAAAAATGCCTGTTGCTGCTGGAAGTATTTTTGGGAGGCTTTGACAACCAAACGGATCAGCGCCATCGACAAGGGGAGAATCAACAGCGCGATAACGGTCAATTGCCAACTGATGCTGAACATCATCACCATGACACCGATAACGCTCGCAACCGAAGAAATCATCTGTGAAAGGCTTTGATTCAGCGTTTGGCTTACGGTGTCCACATCGTTGGTGATCCGGGACAGCACTTCGCCCTGCGTGGTTTGATCGAAGTATTTCAAGGGGAGCCGATTGATCTTTTCCGAGAGGTCCTTTCGGAAGCGATAAGAAATTTTCATCGATACGCCGGACATGATCCAACCCTGAATGTAGCTTAGAAACGCGCTGAAGCCGTACAATCCGATCAAGAACAGAATCGTTTTAGCGATCGCGTCAAAATCGATGCCGCTCCCTTTTCCCTGAACCTTATTCATAATGCCTTCGAAAAGGGAGGTGGTTATGTTACCCATGATTTTCGGGCCCAAGATGGAGAAAACGGCGCTGCAGGCGGCGAAGATCATGACGATCAGAATCGCGAGGCGATACCCTGTCAGATGCCGCAGGAGTTTTCGGAAGGTGCCCTTGAAGTCTTTTGCCTTCTCTCCGCCTCTCATCATCGCCGGACCAAAGCCCGGCCCTTCGTGTCGCGTGGGAGGAGTTGGTTTTTTTGCGGGTTCGCGCTCGGGACTCATGCCAATTCCTCCTTTGTGAGTTGAGAAAAGGCAATCTCCTGATAGGTTTTGCAATTTGCGATCAACTCTTTATGTTTTCCTAAGCCTACGATGCGGCCTTCCTCCAAAACGAGGATCTGATCGGCATTCATGATTGTCGCGATTCTTTGCCCGACGATGATGACGGTGCTGGAGGCGGTTCTCTCTTTCAGTTGCTGCCTGAGCGCCATATCGGTTTTGTAATCAAGGGCGGAAAAACTGTCATCGAAAAGATAGATCGCCGCCTTTTTCATCAAAGCCCGGGCGATAGCGATCCGTTGTTTCTGTCCGCCGGAAACATTTGCGCCGGCTTGCGCGATGTGTTCCTGATACTTCTCGGGCTTTTCCCCGATAAACTCCGATGCCTGAGCGATGGCAGCGGCGGCTTCCATCTCTTCCTGACCGGCGCTTTCATCGCCATATTTGAGGTTGGATTCGATTGTACCGCTGAACAGGAGACCTTTTTGCGGGACATACCCGATTATGGAGCGAAGGTCTTTTTGGGTAACCCGCTTTACGTCCACTCCGTTAATCAGAACCTGCCCTCTGGAGGTGTCGAAAAACCTCGGGATCAGATTGATGAGGGTCGACTTTCCGGAGCCGGTTGAGCCGACGATTGCCGTCGTTTTTCCCGGGAACGCAGTGAAGCTGATGTTTTTGAGCATTTCCTCCTCGGCGCCGGGGAAACGGAATGAGACGTTTCGGAATTCGACCGAAACCCCGTCCCTTTTTCTGGGGAATGAGAGCGGATCGTCAGGATCTTTGATCGTCGGCTCCGTCTGGAGGACTTCAGAGATACGCCCCGCGGATACTGCGGCGCGCGGGAGCATGATAAACATCATCGAAAGCATCAAGAAGGAGAAAATGATCTGCATTGCGTATTGCATGAACGCCATCATGTCGCCGACCTGCAAGCTGGATTCCGCTATCTGGTGCGCCCCGACCCAAATGATCAGCAGCATGATCCCGTTCATAATGATCATCATCAGCGGCATCATGATAACGAACATACGGCTGATGAACAACGTTGTTTTCGTCAGCTCCTGATTGACCGTATCAAATCGACCCTCTTCAAAGTCTTGGGCGATAAAGGCGCGAACGACCATGAGCCCAGAGAGG
>CAZMHO010000016.1:25679-25977 GCA_964566085.1 uncultured Thermotogaceae bacterium
TTCTCGGGAGACTAAGTTCAATCGATCGATCAGTTTCTGAATCTTTTTAAACTTCGGCACGGCAACGGCGAACAGTACCGTGATCAAACTCAGTAAAACAATGACGGCGAGAGCGATGATCCAGGACATCGAAACGCTCTTTTCCATCGCGCGTATGATTCCTCCAATGCCCAAGATGGGGGCGAAGAAGACCATCCGAATCATCATTACCATGACCGTCTGCACCTGCGTGATATCATTGGTTGTTCGGGTAATCAACGAAGCGGTAGAGAATTTTTCGAATTCGTAGAGGGAAAAG
>CAZMHO010000016.1:25987-27561 GCA_964566085.1 uncultured Thermotogaceae bacterium
TCGATCTTCGAAAAGGTGTCTTGACGAAGATCTCGCGCCATCCCCGCGCCGATCTTCGCCGAAAGAAAGACGACGGCGATAGCGCTAAGCGCCGCCAGGAGCGCTATTGCAAGCATCAGGAGACCGGTTTGAGTGATGTATTGATTCTGCAGAGATTCGGTCGATCGGCCCATCGCTTCATACTCGGCCTTTATGGCAGCGATGGCTCCTTGAAGAACCATACTGTCCCCGAGAGCGGTAAACATGTGGTCCATTCCCTGCGCCATCTCCTGTCTCTTGTCAGCGCCCATCAAAGCGATGAGTCGATACGGATCGAGAGCGACCGACATTTTCGTCCCGTTCAGGTCCATGATACCGTTTACGGCTTCGGATTTGGCTTTTTCGATTCCGGAGATAATGAGTAACGGTCTGCTCAGGGCTTCGCTCAGGGCTTTCGATTTCACATCGCCGAGTTCTTTCAGTAGGAAAATCGGTTCGCTTTTCAGGATCGGATAGGTTTTCAGGGTTGCCTCAAAGTTCGTGTCCCCCGCTTCCACCAAATCGTAACGGCTAAGAACGAAGTTTTTCTCCGTGTCCGTCATGAACAAAGAGAGATGATCGAGCGTGGTTTGGCGTAAGGCAAGAGGCACGGCGTGTTCGATTCCGCCCTGTTGCAGCCCGGTATTCACGATCCGTGACATATAGTCCGGCAAGGCTAATTCGCTCATCGCTTGGACGAAAAGCAAAAAGAGCGCGAGTAAAAGGTATGGGGTATACGGTTTTAAGTATCGCATAATTTTTAACATGATGGTTTCTCCCTATCTGTTTTCAAAGATTTCGAAAACGTTATATTCAAATCTACGAGTACAGATAAAATGTTTTCCAACTCTCGTGTATCGTATACCGACACCAATTGGCGAAATACGCGGTGGACTTTCTCTTCGATTTCGGGGTATCGACATTTGTCGCTTCTCACTCTGATTTTGACCACGCGCCGATCCGTCTCGCTCCGGATTCTTTCGACGAACCCTTGCTTCTCAAGACGGTCCACGATACCGGACACGGTGCTTCCGGACAGCTTGAGCTGACCGCTGATATCGCTGATTTTCATTTGGCCCTGTTCGGTAAGGAGTCCGATGACCATCGCCTGCGGAGCCGTTAACCCCATGGATCCCAACTCCGCCTTAAGAATCCGCGCTATTGACTTCATCACTTCTTTCAAGGTTTTCAATATTTCTATCTGTAAATCGCGTTCCTCCAATCTGGATACCCCCTGAACGATTGAAATGTTTCGCATGCGAATATTTCGGATGCGAAGTGTATCTTATTCCTTTCACACACCGTTTGTCAAGAGCAGGGTATGAAGAAATCGGGACACTAGCAAATATATTCGATAAAGGAAAGGTTACGAGTTATGGGAGTGGTTGTAAGAGCAAGGATGATTCCGAAACCGGCCTCGCGCTATCCCGATTCGTTACCTCGCCACGGCTTTGCAGAGGACCACCCGACTTCCGTCGGGCATGCCCCTTTGGTGTCTTTTAATTCCCCTCCCTCGGAGGGGTGGCAGCCGCCAGGCTGACGGGGTGGTGGTTTGA
>CAZMHO010000017.1:0-27251 GCA_964566085.1 uncultured Thermotogaceae bacterium
GGCGGCCTTTAGGACCGCGTCTTCCGTAAAAGGGGCGGCCTTCAACTTAGGGATATGCCATAAAAGTACAAAACCGATAGTAAAAGCAGCGAGTATAAAAAACCAATCCATGGGCAGATATAACCTCCCGATAGAAATCGATACATTATACCTGATTATCCTACTCCGTTCAATATCGCATAAAAAGCGCCCGAGACATTGAGCCCCGAGGTGATGGCGCATATCAGCCAAAACGAAAAGTCAACCTTCCAAAAACTAAAACCCATACCCACGATGCTTCCATAGAACAAGACCAAGAACGGAACGAGGATAGACGGCAGCATCGGTTGACGGAACTCGACCTTGTACACATAGTCTAAAAAGAAATCGAATACTCCCCATCCGGCGTATAAGAGCGCGGGAAACCAGGCAAAAAACGGCGCTTTCTGATACCAGTTGACCAACCCGATGAGCGCCGCCGGAATCGCTGCAAACAAGGCTAACAATCCGAAGAGTTCGGCCATCCTTTCGAAATGCACACGAGAAAGAAACATCAGAAAGGTTAGGATATTGATCGCGTTGACCGTTAAGAACAGAGATAACCGCATCTGTCTCACCCCTTGCCGTATCGTTTTTTTGCGTTTACGGTATAATCGCTATCATAGCACAACCATCGTGCAAAAAGGAGAGACAAACAGTGCGAATCGCGCTCATCGGGTCCGGCACGTCGGCCATCGGCTTCTTATACCATCTTGTGAAAACGCATCCCGATTACGAGGTGGACATTTTCGAAAAGGGCATGGAACCAGCGAAACGAACGGCGGAAGGAGAAAGCATTTTGTACGGGTTCGGAGGCGCCGGCACCTTCTCCGACGGAAAGTTATCCCTTTCTCCTCAGATCGGAGGCGAAGTGGCGGAGTATATCGGACTCGATTCCTTCCAAAAACATCTCTCCGAATGTTTGGAGTTATGGACGCTCGGCTTTGATCAAACAGCGCTGGAAGGGTCCAACCTTGAGGCGCAGTCCCGTGTTATGGATATAAAAAGGGCGTTCAGCGAGAATCAAATGGACCTTACGCTCAGCGATTTTATACACGTTGGGACGGACAATCTTTCGACCGTCATCCGGAATATCTACAATAGACTTTCGGCTCATTCGGCTTACCATTTCCATTTTTCCACTCCGATAAAGGACTATTCTTACAAGGATGCAACCGTTATCGACGAAAAAGGGCGTTCCTACGGTCCCTACGATCAGGTGATCGTAGCGGTTGGCCGTTCGGGAAGCGTTCTCCTGAATCGTATCTTGGAGCTTTCCGGCGCTGATTTCACAAGCAATACCGTCGATTTAGGGGTCCGCTACGAGATGCCGGCGATTCTGACGGACGAGATCACCGATATCCTTTATGAGTTTAAAGTCAGCTATATCACCGCCCAAGACGACAAAATCCGAACCTTCTGCGTGAATCCCAGAGGGTATGTCGTTCGGGAAGACAGTTCGGACTTTTCTTTAGTCAACGGTCATTCCTTTTCCCATCAGAAGTCGGAACTGACCAACTTCGCCATTCTCGTTACCCATAAGTTTACGGATCCGTTTAAAGACTCGTTCGAGTACGCTTCTTCCATCGCCAGATTGGCGAATAAACTCGCGGGATCCGGAAAAATCTTGGTGCAACGTTACAAGGATTTCAAAGCGCTGCGGCGTTCGACTGAAAGCAAGATGCAAAAATCCTTTGTAAGTCCTTCCCTGAAAGAAGCGACTCCCGGGGATCTGAATCTGATACTGCCCAGAAGAACCGCGGCCGATATCGAAGAGTTCATCGAACGGTTATCGCGGGTCTTGCCCGGTACGAACAACCCTGATAATCTTCTGTACGGGATAGAAGCGAAGTTTTACTCGACAAAACCGGATTTCGACCGATGGTTTAAAATAAAGGGCGCGCCGGTTCGGATTATCGGCGACGCCAGCGGGTACTCCAGAGGCATCGTACAGGCGACGATCAGCGGAATCGCCTTGGCAGAAAACCTCGGATAGAGGGGGGGGTCAATACGCGGGGTTTAACTCCGCTCACTCGCGGATGATAAGGTCTGAGGAAGACTTTCGGGGTATATCGAGCCGGTTGAGAAGTACTTGCGGCACAGGGTGACGGGGATGCGTCAATACCGTACCGTCCGCCCGATACACTTTTTCCATCAGCGGTTTGTGGATCGTTTCTTGAGGCGTTCCCAAATACGAAACGCGCCCTTGGTTTATCACGGCGATCCGATCTGAATACAGGCTCGCCAGGTTGATGTCGTGAAAAACGGCGACTACCGTCACTTTGTCCTTCCGGTTTTTCTCCTTCACCACTTCCATGATGTGCTGCACATGCCCCGGGTCTAAATGTGCGACGCACTCGTCCAGCAGCAAGAGTGGGGTTCTTTGGGCGAAACACTTCGCGAGCAGGACCCGCTGCTTCTCTCCGCTGCTCAGATGCTCGAAAGGTTTTTTTCGCAGAGCCGTCAGAGCGGTTTCTGTTAAAGCCTCTTCGATATAGCGGTAGTCTTCTTTCGAATAATCCGAGAAGGCTTTGGCATAAGGGGTCCTTCCGATGGCGACGATCTCTTCCACAGAGAAAGAATAGGCCGGATTGAAGTCCGGCAACACACCGGACACTATCTTCGAAATCGACTTGCGTCTCAATTTGGAGATTTCTTTTCCAAAGATCGCGATCTTTCCCTTTGACGGTTTCAGGATACCCAAAATCAGCTTCAAAAGCGTACTCTTTCCGGACCCGTTTGGGCCGATAATCGATAAAAACTCGGATTCGCAAACTGTCAAGGAAAAGTCGCTGAATAACCGGTTTTGACCATATTGGAAGGTCACTGTTTCGATAGAGACCATACCGTTTCGCTCCTTGATGTGTCGCGTTTACCGGAAACGCCAGGACCGCTTGAGGATAATGGCAAACAGCGGCGCCCCGATCAACGACGTGATCGTTCCCAAAGGCATCTCAGTTGGTTGAAACAGGCTGCGTGCGATGGTATCGCAGCCGGTGAAGAACAGGCCTCCTAAGAAAACGGACAAAGGGATGGACTTTCGATGGTCCGAACCGACGAGCATACGGGCGGAATGAGGAATAATGAGCCCAACGAATCCGACGATGCCGGTTATCGTGATGGTATAGGCGGCAACCAACGTTCCCGTGATAAAAAGGAAGCGTTTTATCCGCTCCACTTCTATTCCGACGTTTTTCGCCTCTTCCTCGCCCAACGAAATGGCATTAAGCGTCTTCGACAGGGAAAACCCGAGAAAAAGCCCCGCAAACGTTATGACGAGGAGAGGAGGAACCTGTTTCCATTGGGCGCCGGAAAGGCTTCCCAAAAGCCAAAATGTCGCGCTGTTCACATTTCTCCAACCATAGATGATGACAAAGGTCGTAGCGGCGCTGAAAAAAAAGTTCATGATGACGCCGGACAAGATAAGATCGACAACCGGAACCTTCTTCCCTTTTTTGGCCAAAAAATAGGTAAAAAAAGCGGCTAAGAGGCTGAACAGAAAACTCATGACCGGCAAATTCCCGAAGAACCGCGATAAAGCGGAACCCGTCCCGAAGACCGCAATACTGAGGACCGTTCCAAAGGCACCGCCCGAAGATACACCCAAGATGTACGGGTCGGCCAGCGGGTTTTTTAGCAACGCTTGAAAAAAAACGCCGGATAGGGAGAGCAAAGCGCCGATCAGGAAGCCGACGAACAGCCGCGGAAACCGGATATCGACTAAGATGGTTCGATAGATCGGGTTTTGGATATCTCGAAACGTGAAGAAGCGGAGGATCTCCTCGATCGGAATGCGTACGGTTCCGACGGACATTTGAAAGAGGAAAAAAGCGAGTCCGCCCGAAAAAATGAGGGTTAACAAAATCCCCCGCTTCTTCTGCTTATTATTCATATAGAGCTAAATATATCTCTTCCAAGAGATCCACAAGCGCCGGGTTTGGGTAGCTGGCCTTATTCCCGTCGATACCGTAAACGGCTTTATTCTTTACGGCCGTCATGGATTTCCAGGGGGCGAAATTGAGAACCGCCTTGATGGCTTCATCCGCCCCGCCTTCATAGTAGTATGGGACAAGTATGACATCCGGGTTTTGAAGGGCGACGAATTCGACGCCGACCGGAAGCCAGCCGTTCGGACCGGTATAACTCCCCGTGATATTGACGCCGCCCGCCAAGGCGATCACTTCGTTGAGAAACGAGCCTTGGACGCAGGTCCAAAGGTCTTTTATCTCCGCGCTCTGCACCATTGCGTAAAACACTTTTTTCCGTTCATCCAAGGGTATTTTGTATGCTTTTTCCACCGCGATGGCGTTAACGGTTTTTTCGATTTTCTCCGCCAGCGCGAGACCTTTTTCGGGAATGTCGAAAAGCGTTCCCAAAAAGCGGATAATCCTTTGAATATCGTTGAAAGAGTTGGGATTCATCACCAACACGTTCAAGCCGAAAGGGGTCAGCCGCAAGGCTTCCGCCGCCTGAAACCCCCCCGCGATCAAGACGATGTCGGGTTGGAGCGAAACAATTTTTTCTAGGTTCAGCGGCGTCAATTGACCGATCTTTTCGGCCGGAAACGCGTCCCAATCGGTCACTCCCACGATAGCGCCTTCCAAACCCAACTGCACGAGATAATCGGTTAATGCGGGGGCCGCAACGACGACGCGTTTAGGCGTTTGATCCACCGATACCTTTCTACCGAGGTCATCGACAAAAACGAGGGAAAAAGACAGTGAAAGAAACAGGAGAAAAGAACAGCAGGACAAAAGGTGTTTTTTCATAACACGCCTCCAAGTATGATATCGTCTCTATGTACGCGTAGAGACCAACCTGCCTCATATCTCTCGGGTATCCTGACTCACGGGTCTTCCTACGGTCAGACCTTCCCGGGATTCTCCCAGTGGTTTACCCTGACTTCGTCACCGTTCACAGTGGCGCGACCGCGCCGGAATCTCACCGGCTTCCCCGATACGATCGTGCGGAGGTTTTTCTACCGTGATTATACCATATCCTTTTCGATAATAAGTCGGAGAGCCGCTATTGCAAAGAACTCTGAGAAAGCAATGGAAGCGCTTGTCGATTATGCTTCGTCCGCCACCAGCCTTCCACCCTCGCGAGCCGGCCGTATCGGCGGTTTTCCGTTTTAATGCCCTCTTCAGGTGAGTCCATTCGCACGTCGAGCGTCCTTGACAAGTGTTTAGTGAGTATGATAAACTGTAAACACCTTACCTTCGTTTGCCATTTCTTTATAGAAACTGAAAGAAACCTTTAAAGGAGGGAAACAGCATGAAGAGATTTGGTATCCTCGTTCTCCTCGTATTGCTTACTGTTTCAGTCTTCAGCGCAGAGATCGTTCTCAATTTTTGGCACGGTATGAGCGGAAGCCGAATGACGACAGTCAACGAACTGTGCGAAGGCTTCAACAAAACCCATCCGGGGATCAAAGTCGTACCACAATTCACAGGCTCTTACGCGGAAACCTTGACAAAAGCCATTGCCTCGGTCAGAGGTGGCAACCCGCCGCATATCGTACAAGTTTACGAGGTCGGTTTTCAAACGATGTACGACAGCAACGCGATCGTCCCGCTTTTTGAGTTTGCGGATCCGAACTTCGATTTCGGCGACGTCGTCGTACCTATCCTCGATTACTATTCTGTAAATGGGAAGCTCTATTCGATGCCTTTCAACTCTTCTTCAGCGATTCTGTACTATAACAAAGACGCTTTCGAAAAAGCCGGACTCAATCCCAACAAACCGCCCACAACCTTTGACGAAATCTATGAGATGGGTAAGAAATTAATCGCCGACGGCGGGGTAAAAGGCGGTATCTCTTTCGGGTGGCCCGCCTGGGTTTTCGAACAAATGCACTCCTATCACGCCCAGTTCTATTCGGACAAGGCGAACGGGAGAGAGGGAAAATCTACGGAAGTGCTCTTCAACAAGGAGTTCGGGATTAAGGTTTTCGCCGAATGGATCAAATGGGCGCAATCCAACGTCTTTCTCTACGGCGGCCGAGAATACGACGCGAACAACGCGTTTTTGACTGGTCAAGTCGCGATGCTGATTCAATCAACCTCTTCGGTGAGTTCGATCGAATCAAAGGCAAAATTCAAAGTCGGAACGACCTTCCTTCCGGTTATCCCGGGATATCCGAAAGGGAACTCGGTCATCGGCGGGGCGACGTTATGGACGATGAAAGGCCATACCAAAGAAGTATATGCCGCTATTTGGGAGTTCTACAAGTACCTTACCGGCATCGAAATGAATAAGAAATGGCATAAGGAAACGGGGTACTTCCCATCCACGAACAGCGCGATGCGCGCATTGATGGATGAAGGATGGTTCTCCGCCAATCCGAACCATCTGACGGCCTTCATGCAAATACTAACCGGAACGAAGATGCCGGAAACTCAAGGCGTGGTTCTGGGTAACTTCGTGGCAATCCGGGATATCGTCGATGCCGCCGTTGAAAAAGCGGTGCAGTATAAGGGATCCGACCACGTAAAAGGCGCCACCGAAATCCTCAACGATGCGGCCAAAAAAGTGAATACGATCCTAAAGGAATACTTGCAAATTTACGGGCAATAGGCCTTTTCAAACCAGCTTGTCACTGAGATTCAGGAAGAACCGGGGCGCCCGAAAGGGCGCTCTCCATGTATACCGCGAACGGCTTCGACGATTCTTGACAAGAAAGTATGGGTGACTCTATGAGAAGTGGTTTTCCGAATAAATGGCTACCTTATCTGTTATTGGCTCCTTCCGTCTTTGTCGTGTTACTATTCTTAATCATCCCTTCCATTCAGTCCGTTTATTACAGCTTTTATCGACTCTCCATTTTCGGAGACAAATTGCTCTTTGTCGGCTGGGACAATTTTCTGAAACTGTTTTCCTCCACCGATTACCTCAACAGTATCCTTCGAACGATTATTTTCGCCTGTTTCGTTGTTTTCGTCGGTCTTTTCATCGGGATGTCGCTTGCGGTGATGCTCAACCAAAAACTGAAAGCGATGTTCATCTATCGAACCCTGTTTATTTGGACCTACGCGCTCTCTCCGGCGGTCGCCGGAACGATCTGGGCTTTGATCTTCTCGCCGTCGAGCGGGCCGTTCAATTTCTTTCTCGAATCGCTATTCGGAACCAGTATTAACTGGATGACCGACTCGACCGTCGCGCTGTTAGTTGTCGCCGTAGCCGCCACGTGGAAAATGATGGGGTATAACATCATTTTTTTCCTGGCGGGTTTGCAAGCGATACCCAGCGAGATGTTGGAAGCGGCTTCCATAGACGGTGCGGGGGCGATCCGAAAATTTTTCCATGTCACCTTGCCTCTCTTATCCCCAACCACTTTCTTTTTGCTGATCATGAATATGATGTACGCCTTCTTCGAGGTGTTCGGACTCATCGATATTATGACAAAGGGCGGTCCGGGAGACGCAACGCAGGTATTAGTCTATAAACTCTACAAGGATGGTTTCGTAAACTTCAATACCGGTCTGGCTTCGGCGCAATCGGTCACCCTTTTCCTGTTTGTCGCCGTCCTCACGGTTCTACAGTTCCGGTTCACAGAACGCAAAGTCTTTTATAGCTGAGGTTGGCGCTATGCAAATGAAGAAAACGAGAAAAATCGTGCTTTACATACTCTTGACGGTCATATTGCTGATCGTTTTGTTTCCGCTGTACTATGCGGCGGTGATGAGCAGCCTTCCCGATGACGAGGTTTATGCCTATCCCCCAAAATTTTTCTTCGGCCGCAATCTGATCGACAATATGGTTAGGGCTTGGAACACTGTGAACATGGGGCGTTTGATGTTCAACAGCCTGTTTACGGCGACCTCGGTAGCCTTTGCGAAGATCTTCTTTTCTATCTTGGCCGCTTTTGCCTTCACCTATTTTGGGAACTTCAAAGGAAAAGGGTTCTTTTTTGCTATGATTCTGATCACGCACATGCTTCCGTTGCCGATTCGAATCGTGCCTACCTTTGAATTGGTGAAGCGGTTTAACTGGATCGATACCTACTATGCTTTGACCTTTCCGTTTTTTGCCAGCGCGACCGGAACCCTTCTGTTTCGGCAGTTGTTTCTCACCGTACCCGCGAATCTCGCGGACTCTGCTCGCATTGATGGCGCGGGGCCGATGCGATTTCTCCTGAAAATTTTGATTCCGTTATCGAAAACAAACGTCGGCGCTCTGTTTCTCATCGAATTCATCTACATCTGGAATGAATACCTTTGGCCCTTGATTATTACGAACAGCAACGACATGCGCGTCGTCCAAATCGGGCTTAAGATGCTGTTGGCAAGCGAAGCAATGGCGGCGGATTGGAATACCATCATGGCAGGTACGATTCTCGCCTTGTTGCCGCCTCTTGTTATACTCCTGACCTTCCAAAACACGTTCATGGTCGGATTCGGGTTGAAAGAAGAGAAATAAAAAAGGACTGATTTCAGTCCTTTAGTTTTGGTGGAGCCGATGGGATTTGAACCCACGGCCTCTACCATGCCATGGTAGCGCTCTCCCAGTTGAGCTACGGCCCCAAACTTGCAACGGTATTATACCATATCTATCCGTAATTTCAAGTCCTAACGGAAATTAACCCTTCGATTCAGACCGCTGAATCCGTGGTATAATCGGAGCGTTGATTTTCTGTATTTGTTTTTGGAGGTGACCCTTATTGGCGAAAATTAGGATATATGAGTTGGCAAAACAACTGGGGATGCCCAGTAAAGAGTTGCTCGACGAACTCCGGGAGCTGGGGCTTGAGGCGAAAAACCATATGGCCGTGATAGACGAAGAGCAGACGAAGATTTTGGTGGAGTTATTCACAAATAAAACGCAGGCTGAGGATAAGCCGGCAGAGCCGGTTGCGGAAGAGAAGAAGCCGGTTAACGCGACGGCGCTCGCAGAGACTTCGATTCCTTCGAAAGAAGCGCCAAAGGCAGTCGAGAAGAAGGAACCTGAAAAGGCTACCCCAGAAAAGAAAGAGGAAAGCGAGACAACGAGCCGCCCTTTGAAGGAGCAAACGACTCCGCGAACGCCCGCAAAGTCGGAAATTGAGAACATCCTTTTCGTGAATGTGTTATCGATGACCGTTCGCGAGCTTGCCGAAATGATGAAGATCCCCGTGAACAAAATCATCCAGGACTCTTTTTCCAAAGGGATCATGATGAATCCAAACCAACGTTTGGAGTATGACAGTTTTTCCGAACTGGCAAAAAAATACGGGATCACCGTTAAAATATCGGAAGAAGAAGAGCTCGTCGAAAAAAAGGAAGATGACAGCGAAAGGCAGTTGCGTGAGTACTACGAATCTCTTTATAAAGACAAAAAGCATGAATTGCAGAGTCGGCCGGCCGTTGTCACGGTGATGGGTCACGTGGACCACGGAAAAACGACTCTGTTGGACCGGATACGAAAAGCAAGGGTCGCAGAAGGAGAAGCGGGCGGTATTACCCAGGAGATCGGGGCTTACCAGGTGGAGTACAAGAACCAAAAGATCACGTTTATCGATACGCCCGGTCACGAAGCCTTTACCGAAATGAGAGCCAGAGGCGCGCAAGCAACGGACTTGGTCGTGTTGGTTATCGCCGCCGACGACGGGGTTATGCCGCAAACCGAAGAAGCGTACAATCATGCCAAAGAGGCGAATGTCCCTGTCATCGTCGCGATCAACAAAGTGGACAAACCGAACGCAAATGTAGACCTCACCAAACAACAGATGGTTTCCAAACTACATCTCGTGCCTGAAGATTGGGGAGGCGACACCGTTACCGTCAATATCTCCGCAAAAAAAGGCGAAGGGATAGAAGACCTTCTCGAAATGATCCTTCTCGTTTCGGAAATGGCAAACATCCGTTGCCATACAAAAGGGAAGGCGCGCGGGATTATTATCGAATCGAGACTCGACCCGAAGGTAGGGCCGACGGCCACGTGTATCCTCAAAGACGGTATCCTCAGAGTCGGGAATTTTTTCGTTGCCGGGAATACTTGGGGCAAGGTCAAAGCTCTCCTAAACGATAAGGGGAAACAAATAAAGGAAGGAAAACCTTCCGAAGCCGTTCGGATCATTGGAATCGACCAGGTTCCCGACGCGCATTCGATTCTTTACGTCGTTGAATCTCCCAATATCGCGAAAAACATCGTCGAGAGAATCCATCTGAAGGAAAAAGCGGATCAGCTGAAACGCAAACACATATCCCTCGAAGAGTTTTACAAAATGGTAAAAGACGGCGATCATAAGGTTTTAAAGATATTAATCAAAGCGGACAGCTACGGAACGGTAGAAGCCTTGAAAAGCGCGATCGCCCGTCTACAGACAGCTGAGATAACAATCGAGATCGTCCATTCCGGGATCGGCGCGGTATCTCCTTCCGACGTGATGCTGGCTTCCGCCTCAGATGGTGTTATCTTAGGGTTTAAGGTCAAGATCGACAAGAAGGCCGAGAGCGATGCCGAACGAGAAAAGGTGCAAATCAAGACGTACGATATCATCTTCAACCTGATAGAAGACGTAAAGAAAGCGCTGTTGGGGATGCTGGAACCAGATAAGGTGGAAGAAGTGATTGGTCACGGAGAAGTGCGACAGGCTTTCCGTATTAAGAAAGTCGGGACAATTGCCGGTGTACAGATGTTGGATGGTTTCGTCGAAAAACAGTCGAAAGTGAAGATTTTTAGAAACAACATAGAAATATTCCGAGGAGGGTTCGAATCCCTCAAGCATTTTCAGGACGACGTCCAGCGGGTAGAAGCACCTCAAGAATGCGGTATCCGATTTGCCGGTTTTGACGATGTGATTGAGAATGACGAGCTGATGTTTTTCCAAATCAAAGAAGTCAAGCGAAAATTAGAGTTTATTCAACAGGAAAAGTAACCGTCCTGACAAGAGGTGGGGTTTGGAAACGCTGCCCTCGATCAATACCCGGAAAGGTCCGGAAGAGCTTCCACTACTAAAGCTTTCTTGGACCTTTTTTTTCCCAATCACTGCCCGATCTGCCAAGAGAGAGTAAGCGGGGCGCGGTACCTTTGTCCCGTTTGCGAAAAAATATTGGAAGATATGGTTCCGGCGCCGGTGTTAGGAGAAGGATTCGGCAAGGTGGAACGCTTCTACTGTTTTTCCGATACCGATTCGGTTCTTTACGACCTGGTCAAAGCGTATAAATACCTTCCGCAGAAGGAGCTGGCTAAACACCTTGCTTTTTTTCTCTTTCGGTTGATCGACTTCTGGCATGCCAGTGTCCCGTTTATCATCCCGTTGCCAGCGCACCCGGCTTCGATCAGAACCCGCGGTTTCTCCAATACGCGGCTGATCCTGGATCGGTTGAAGCAACGATACATACCTGACCTGACGATCTTGGAACCCGCCCAAAGGCGTGAATGGTCCTATCGTCCGCAGGCTTCTCTCACGGACGAGACAGAACGAAAAGAGAACGTCCGTGATGTCTTTCGGTTAAAAAAAGGTACAATACTACCGGAGCGCATCGCGCTCTTTGACGACGTGTATACAACCGGGGCAACGGTCGCAGAGTACTGTCGCGTTTTAGCGCCATACGTGCGAAGGATCGACTTATTTGTCCTGGCTCGAAGAAAGTGATGTGAGGATCATGGGTAAAGAAGAAAAACAGTGGTTGGCTAAACCCGTCAAAATCATCGTAAGCCATAAAAACCCCGATTTCGACGCATTTTCAGCCTCCGTCGCCGCTCAAAGGGTGTTCCCCGATTATGCAATTGTCGTTTCAGGCGAAGGGGCGCAGAATTTAGAGGATTTTTTTGCGATCTATAAGGAAAAAATTCCATTCTATCGGGAGGAGAACGTCGACTTTTCCGAGGTCAAAGAGGCGATCATCGTCGACGCCTGTCTGATAGAACGTTTAAGTCAAACAATACAGAACGCGTTTATGAGTAGCAAACCGATTCTGCGCATCTACGACCATCATCCTTTCTTCGAGGAGGATATCTTTCCGGGTTATCCAAAAGTAGAGACGGTCATTGAGGAGATCGGTTCGGCGACAACATTGTTGGTTGAAAGGATACGCAAACAAAACCTCGATATCGACAAAGTCGATGCAACCCTGTTTTCAACGGGCATTTACGAAGACACCGGCAACTTTCTTTTCTCTTCGACGACCCCGCGAGACTTGTTATCTAGCGCCTTTCTTCTGGAGAACGGCGCCAACCTGGACGTGGTTTCGGCATTCGTTAAGATCGATATGACGATCGATCAAAAACGCTTGCTGGAAGACCTCCTAACCAATAAAGTCGTCAAACATATCAATCAAACAGAAATCGCCATCGGCATCGCTTCGAGCGACAAGTTTATCGGCGGTCTCAACCTGATCGTAAGCAAACTATGGATGTCCGAAGGATACGATACTTTTATCGCCGTCGTGGGAATGGGTAAAAAAACCTACATTGTCGGGAGGACTTCTTCAGCCGATGTCAACCTCGGAGAACTGATGGGCGCTCTAAGCGGAGGCGGCCATAAACGGGCGGCGGCTTGTAAACTGACCGGAATTCCTGTCGATGACGCTCTGAAAATCCTGATAACCTATTTGGAAAAGTACGTGACGCCAGCGATTCGCGCCAAGCATCTTATGAGCAGCCCGGTACGGACGGTATTCGCCAATATGCCGATACAGTTTATCAATAAGATCTTTGAAGAAACCGGTTATGGGGGATTGCCGGTCATCGAAGAGGGAAAACTCACCGGCATTATCGTCCGGCGCGACGTTCAAAAAGCGATGGCGCACCAGTTGAATGATAAACCGGTGAAAAGCATTATGTCCACGAAACTGCAGGTTGTCGATATCGAAGACTCTATCGAAAGAGTAAAAGCGATGATGGTCGAAAACGGGATCGGAAGGATCCCGGTTTTGAAAGAGGGGGTGCTCGTCGGAATCATATCGAGAACAGACCTGATTCGCGCCTCTTACCGAGATGAACGGGAACAGCCGCGAGTGGATACAGAGCTTCCGATCGGCCAATACGACACGAGCGTGTTGCTCCAGCGGTCGATTCCGGTCGAGATAACGAAGCTCTTGCGGTTGATTGGAGAAACCGGCGATCGCTTGAATGTAAAAACCTACGTGGTTGGCGGGTTTGTGCGCGATCTGCTCCTGAGAACGCCGAACCTTGATGTAGATATCGTGGTGGAAGGCAACGCCATCGAGTTCGTAAAAATTTTGAAAGCGCAGTGTGAGGACTTCCCGAACGCGATCCGTATTCAAAAAATCGAGGAATATGCGCCCTTTCAAGTGTCGAAGGCCTATTTTAACAACGGTTATACCGTGGATTTCGCTTCCGCTCGCATCGAAACGTATCGCTCACCGGGCGCTTTACCGGTTGTGGAGTTCTCTCATATACGAAAAGACCTTGTTCGGAGAGACTTTAGCATCAACGCAATGGCCATCGACCTAGGGAAAGAATCCTTCGGCACGATGCTGGATTTCTTTCGTTGTCGCCGTGATTTGGAAAATGGTTCGATTCGCGTTTTGTATAATACGAGCTTTATCGACGATCCCACCCGCATTTTGCGCGGCGTGCGCTACGAGATCCGCTTCGGCTTCGCCATGGAAGATCGAACGTTGGAACTCCTAAAGGAGGCGTTGTCCGAAAAATACCTCGAACGCGTCAGTGGCGGAAGAATTCGCCGCGAACTTCAACGGAGCCTGACAGAGGCCTCTTTGTTTGAACTGTTCAAACGGTATGGCGAGTTGGAGATATTGAAGCACTGTTTTCCGGCGACCTACTACACCGAAACATTGGAAGGAAAACTAAAACGGTTCTTTGATCGATTAAACTGGATCGAAAAGTTCTATAATTTCAAAGGCTCCTTCAATCGCTTCTACGCCTTATTGTACCTCTTGTTGGAGTACAATACCGAAGAACAGCTGAAAGAAGTGGAGATTGGATACGGCGTTCCTCGTAAGTTTACCCGAGATATTTATACCTTCTCGAAAAAAGTCGAACTGATCGCTCACATGTTCAATACAGAAGCGCCTCTTTCAGATTTGTACGTTCTTCTCGAAGGGGCGAAAAGCGAGTCCCTCGCCTACCTATGCGCCTATTTGTCCGAAGACGGCGCGGACTATTTTAAGGAGTACTCCCGTGTGCGAAAAGGCATTCGCTTTTACTATGTAGATGGCACGCTCCTCACGAAACAATACCGGTTGGTGGAAGGCAATCGGATCCGAGAGGTGATCGCCGAGATGACGAAACAAAAGATGAGCGGATCATTGAATAGCGCGGAGGAAGAGAAAGCTTACCTCGACTGGCAACTACGGCCATAAGCCCAACGGGATGACGATTCCCGACCCATCCGGCCGTTGGCGTTTAGAAGCTTTTTATCAATCCCATAACGATGAGATCCCAGCCGTTAACCGCGATAAAAAGCAGAATTTTAAAGGGCATGGAGATCAAGGCCGGCGGGATCATAATCATCCCCATCGCCATCAGAATGCTGGCGACCAGCATATCCACGACGATGAACGGTATATAGAGCAAAATCGACATTTTGAAAGAGATTTCCAGTTCGCCGATGATAAAAGCGGGGATAATCACCTCCAAACCCGCGTCATCTATGGCAGCGACTTTATCTTTTCCTGTGCTCTCCAAAAGCATATCCACGTTGTCTTCATTTTTGTGGATCTTCAGTTGGCCCACCATAAAGTTTTTGAATATCGCGCCCGTTCTCTCAAACATCGTTTGATAGGTAATCCGGTTTTCGGAATACGGTACCCACGCTTCATTCCAAACCTTGGTAAAGGTCGGCTGCATCGTAAAGAACGTAAGGAACAGCGCGACGGCCACAATAACCTGATTGGGGGGCGTCTGCCTCGTGCCGATGGCTCCCCTCACAACGCCCAAGACGATTACCAAACGCGTAAAAGACGTGAACATGAGAAGAATCGACGGCGCCAGGGTGATGACGGTTATGAGAAAGAGGATTTCGAGCGTGATCGCCAAGTCGTTTGGGTTTTGTACCTCGCCGATACCGATCTCTATCTTCGGGATCGGTATTTGTACCTCTTGAGAAAAACCCATTGTGGCGAAAACCATCAGGAGTAAGGCAAGAACGAATAACAGGCGTCGGGAAACCTTCATATGAGCCTCATTCTGAGAGATGATCCATTTTTTTCAATTCTTCTTCGAAGACCTTTTTATTAAAAGCGCTTAAAAACGGAGAGACGCGGCGGTGCGCGTACTGTAAATTCAAGTGTTCTTTCGACTCCGGTTCGTCGATATGATGGAGAACCCGAATGCTTCCGTTCGAGGTGATGACAACGTAAAACTCATTCAGAAATCGGATTAAGTGGATATTAGAAAAACGATCGACCGGCTGGGAAGCCAGGATAAAAAAAAAGTCGCCTTTGGCGCGCGCCTTTCCGGCGTGTTTGGTCAACCAAAGAACAACCGCGAGAACGACAAACAGAAGCAAGGTAGCAAATATAAAAGGCAGGAATGCCGAAACAAGGAAACTCCCTGCCGTCGTCTTCGTTGCCACTACATCGGCGGGCATCGGCATTTCCACCCCGCTCTATCCGGCAGTGACTTTATTGATCGCTTCGACAACCCTCGAATGCTGAAATGGTTTCACGATAAAGTCTTTCGCTCCGGCTTGAATAGCGTCGATTACCATCGCCTGTTGACCCATCGCGCTGCAAACGATAATTTTCGCATTCGGGTATTGCTCTCTGATCTTTTTTATCGCATCGATCCCATTCATTTCGGGCATCGTAATATCCATCGTCGCTACATCCGGTTGAAGTTCTCGGTATTTATCGATCGCTTCGAGACCATTGCTCGCCTCTCCGGCGACTTCGAAACCGTTCTTAACGACAATATCCTTTAATATCATACGCATGAACGCTGCATCGTCGACGATTAAAACTCTTTTACCCATACACAACCTCCTCCAATGATTCAAAAAAGTAAACCGGAAACCTATGTAGCGACGATGTCAGTTCCTTCGAGTATTAACGCGATCCTTCCGTCTCCCAATATCGCCGCGCCACTAAACTCTTTAACATCTCTGAACAACCGGCCGAGAGATTTGATGACGATATCATCTTGACCCAACAGATGGTCGACCACGAACCCGTATTTCTTTTGACCCACACGGGTGATCACCACATGTACATTTTGACCGTTTTCCTTGCGCGGAAGGTTGAAGACCTCGTTCAGCCAAATGATCGTGATGATTTCGCCGCGGATCACAACCACTTCGCGAGACTGAATCAGTTGGATATCCGATAACGGAAGATTCAGGGTGCTGTCGATCGTCGAGATCGGAACGGCATAAACATTCCCGCTGACATTCACCAACAAGGCTTGGATGATCGCGAGGGTCAACGGCAACCGGATTCTCACTTTTGTCCCGACGTCTTTCGCGCTTTCTAATGAAACGGAGCCATTCAAGCTTTCGATGCGCGTTTTCACGACATCCATTCCGACACCGCGCCCGGAAATCTCCGTGACCTTTTCTTTTGTCGAAAAGTTAGGCAGAAAGACGAACAGGTAAACTTCTTCGTCAGATAAACGGCTTACCGAGGCTTCGTCGATCAATCCTTTCTCGACTGCTTTTCTGGCGATGGTTTCTCTGTCCAACCCTTTTCCATCGTCGATCACTTCTATTAAAACGTTGTTTCCTTCGTGTTTAGCGTTCAAACGAGCGAAACCGGAGGCTGGTTTTCCTTTTTTCAGGCGTTCCTCTTTTGTTTCAATGGCGTGATCGATAACGTTTCGCAACAGATGGACCAGGGGTTCTCCGATCTCATCAACGACGGTGCGATCCAGTTCGGTCTCCTGCCCGGAAATGTATAGTTGAACTTCTTTGTTAAAGGACTTTGAAAGCTCGCTGACCATCTTCGGAAATCGGTTGAAGACGTAGGCAATCGGTACCATGCGTATCTTCATAACGATGTTTTGCAGATCCAAGGTGATCCGGCTCAACTGGCTCAGGCTTTCGTCCACTTGCTTGATATTGTACTTCTTTAACGTTTCATTGATACGACTTCTCGCAATAACGAGTTCGGCCATCAAATTCATCAGGGTATCTAGTTTTTCGATATCGACCCGAATGGTTTTACTCAAGGAGCTTGTGTTAGCGGAAGAAACGGACTGTAAGGTTGCTTCTACTCTGCTTTCTTGGTCTTCTTGCGCGCTGTAAGGATTCTCCACGGGCTTCTTCCCTGTCTCCGGCTCAAGAGATAGCTTCTCTTCCGGTCTACCCGCCATGATCTTGAGCGGATGGATTTTTACATTTTCGATTTCGGAGATGCTCATGATCGATTCGACGATCTTTTCCTGCGGGATCTTCGACAACGAAACGACTTCCACTGACATGTCGAACCGTTCGTCTTCAATGGTTTCGACATCCGGTAGGGAGTAAAGGATTTCAGAGTTCAACTCATCCATCCTGTGGAAGACCATATAGATTCTCGCGCCTTTTAATAAGGTGCCTTGTACGAGCTTGATCTGGATATAGTAAGGAACAAAGCCCTGTTCGATTCCTTCCAGCAATGTGCTCTGTACTTCTGAGGGTAAGGTGATGGGAGACTCAAAGGCTCCTACGGTTTCCGAAGTTATTTCTTCCGGAACCGCCTTTCCCGGTCTTACAGCGGACTCTTGCGTTTCTTCCCTCATTTCGCCTTTGATCCCGGATTCCGAGGGTATTTCCGTTGTTCTGGGTTGTTTTACAGCGCTCTTCGCCACTTTTTTCTCGTTAACGTTCTGGTGTTTTGCTACGGGTTTCTTTTCTGGAGGTTTCTTTTCTCCTTTGTTTATCCGTTCATAGACGGCGACGATACCTAAAATATCGATGCCTCTATCGGAGCCGCTTGTAGCAATCGCTTGCGTCATACGCTCAAGGTGATCCACGCCAGAAAAGAGGGCGTCCATCATATCCTTATCGACTTCTATCTCGCCGTTTCGCGTTCGGTCGAAAACGTTCTCCATACGATGGCATAGCTTCGTCATGTTCTCGAATCCCATCGTCCCGGACATCCCTTTGAGCGTATGGATGGCCCGGAATATCTCGTTGATCGTTTCCATGCTCTCCGGTTCGCTTTCAAGAGCGAGCATCTTATCATTCAACACGCGCATATACTCGTGCGCCTCGTCGATAAACGTGCTTAAATACTGATCGTACTCGCCGTTCATCCTTTCACCTCCGACTCTACCTATGGCTTCAAATTATAACATATCCCGATTTGATTATAAAATCTCGGAGGCAGCGGTCGCTAAAGCGGAGCGTTCGCCTTTTTCCAAAGTGATATGAACGGCCAACGGGTGATCGAAGAACTTGGAAGCCAAGACCATCAAGCCGTTGCTCGTGCGATCGAGGTAAGGATTGTCGATTTGGTCGGGATCACCGGTTAATACGATCTTCGTTTTCTCCCCCGCTCGGGTGATGATGGTTTTCACTTCATGCGGCGTTAGGTTTTGAGCTTCATCCACGATAATATACTGATGCGGAATCGAACGGCCTCTGATGTAACTGAGTATCTCCACTTCGATAATTTTCCGTTTCTTCAGGTACTCTTCCGCGCGGATGCCTTTGCGGTCGAAAAGAAAGTCGAGGTTATCGTAGATGGGTTGCACCCAAGGCCGGATTTTTTCTTCGGCAGTCCCCGGAAGAAAGCCGATTTCCTGTCCCATCGAGACGACCGGCTTCGTGACGGTCAGTTTCGTATAGGCGTTCTCATCCATCACTTTCGACAAACCCGCCGCTATAGCGATCAGCGTTTTTCCGGTTCCCGCTTTTCCGGTTAAACAAACGAGCGGTATCGAATCGTCGCATAACGCTTCCAAGGCAAAAAGTTGTTCTCGATTCCTTGCCGTAATCCCCGAAATGGTTGTTCCGAATCCATTTTCTAAACGGAAGATCTCGTCGCCCGCCCCCGCTGTCTTTCCGAACAGGGAGTGCCCGAAGTCGAAAAACACATTCCGTTTTTTCAACGCGGGGGAAACTTTCGACGCGGAGAAGCTTATTTTCCCTTCGTCTCTGAAGGCTTGAAAGGCTTCTTCCGGTAAGGAGGCTTCGTAGAACCCTTTTTCCTCGGTCACTGTCGATTTGTCCGTTAGGTAGTCCTGCGCTGTCACGCCGATGATTTGCGATTTCAATCGGAAGTTGATGTCCTTTGTCACGAAGATCGTCGGTATTTTGGGACTGGACTTCTGTATTTTAAGCAAATATAAAAGTATCCCGTTGTCGGCTAACCCTTTCTTGAAGTAGGAGGGCAAAACAACATCCTCGAACTCTTTGTCCTGGAATATTTTAACGCAGATGAGTCCCCCCTTTTCCGTTCGAACGCCTTTCAAGAGGTCGCCGGCGGTACGAAGCCCGTCAAGTTTTCTGATCACTTCGCGGCAGTTCGCGCCTAACTCTCCGGGTGATTTTTTAAATCGGTCCAGCTCTTCTAAGACCGGCATCGGGATGTAAACGTGATTGTCTTGAAAAGAGAAGAGAGAGTGTGGATCATGAAGCAAAACGTTCGTATCCAGAACGTAGTTTTTTACCACTTTCAACAACCCCTTTATTCGCTAAACAGACGAAGGTAAGCTTTTGCGATCGGTATATCCATCGGCGTGGTGACCTTGAGGTTTAAGGGACTTCCTTTGACCAAATGCAGTGTTCCGCCGTAAAAGGCGTATAAGGACCCGTCATCGGAAAAATCGTGCCGGTTTTCATTCTGAGCCTTTTGATGCGCCGCGAAAATCTCCGTAAAAGAGAATCCTTGCGGCGTCTGAACTCGGAAGTATTCCTCCCGTTTCGGGAGGGCCATCGTTCGATCCCCGTTAAAATGATAGAGTGTGTCGGAGATTTCGAGCGCCGGGATTACCGCTGCGTGATCCGACAGGTCCGATGCGACGCTCTCCAAAACAGTATGAAAAAAGGGGCGTACGCAGTCATGGATCATCACCCGGGCGGGGGATCGGTTTTTAGCCAAATATTCCAGCGCGTTAAAAACCGAATCCTGACGCGTTTCTCCACCCGGCGCTAAGCCGATGGTTTTTTCGAAACTTTCTGCCAAAGAACGCGTCTGGACTTCCGTGTTCTGTTCGTAAACAACGATGATCCCCTCTATTCGAGAAGATTGTTGCATGACTTCCAAAGAATAACGTATCAGCGGTTTGCCGGATAAGAGATAAAACTGTTTAGGCATCGCTTTTTCGAAGCGCCGGCCGCTGCCTCCCGCCAATAAAATGCCGATACAGGAACCCGTTTCTCCCATTCACTGCGCCCGACTCGACAAGACGGTGTAATTCATGTACTGTCCGGGTTGAAAACGCCTTTCCAATATAACCGAATACGCTTCTATCTGAGAGGTTTGGGTGGCGAAAGCGCCCGTAAAGGAGAGCGCCCCTTCTTCGCTTCCGATCTGACCCCAGCCGCATTCGCCAAAGAAAAGGCCCGTGTTCATGTTAATGGTTCCCGTTGCTAAAAAGTGTTTGACGCCCGTATCGGGAAACATAAACGCGAATTTAATCGCGCCTTCTTTGCTCACTTCGTGCGTCACGCGATAGTTTTGGACAAGGGCTCCGGAATCCCAATACTGGTAATTCCATGTGCCTTGGAATACATTTCTTATATACCAAGAAGTAGGGGTCGCATCCCCAGGATCCGGGCCGATAGGCCCACTGATATCCGTAATAGAGCCGAGTTCCATGAAAGCGCAGCTCGAAAACAAACACACGAAACCAAGGATCGTCCCAATCAACACCACTCGAATGCGTCGGATAGTTCCACCTTCCTTCAATCACTTCCAAAGGTCTAAGCGAACAGGCTTTACGATGGGTTCGCTCATACTAACTCGGAAGCTTTATACTTTTCTTACCACTTCGCGCGGACGAAAGCGCTCACTATTGTTTCCGAAAATCCGTATCCCGTCAGAGGCAACTCCGCTCCCGCTCCTATCGCGAAGTACTCAAAGTCCAGGTAAAGAGATGCTTTTACGACCGCATTCATCTCCGAAAGAGGGATACCGATGAACAAGTCTTTACCGACGAAGGCGAGATCCCAATTTAAGAAGGCCATTTTAACGCCTCCTCCGAACATAAAACCGAAATAGGGATTCTCATTTTTGTTGTAGGTTGTCATCCCGGCGTACACGCGCCCCAAATCGTTGGCTGTCAGCAACCCGGCTCCGACATTGAAGGTTTCAGGCCGATTGATGTCGAATACCAAGGGTTTCGTCGTGACAATCTGTGGCGCGTTGAAGTTGAACAGGATATGCGTGCTATCCAGGATCGAATACATTAAACCGACATTTATCGACCCGTATACCGAGCTTTCGGGATCATTGTCAAAGTATCCGGCGATAATTCTGGCTCCCCATGATAACCGGTTCCAGAGTCCCGATATCGCATAGCCGAAAGAAGCGAAAGTGTTCGCGCCCTCGTTGTCTTTCAGCTGGCCGTACAGAATATCTAATCCGCCGGCGAAACCATACTGATACGGTTGAATCAACGAAGCCCCGACGATATGGTAACGCTCTTCGTCGGTGCTGTTCCATAATGTCGTCATCAAACCGAATTGCCATTGCTTTTCCAAACTAAGGACGGCGGGGTTGTTATAGATCCCCCCGATGCCTTTGGCGGTCGGACCCGTTCCTTCTGGAAACGGGATCTCCCAAAACGAAACCGTAACCGAAAAACTCACAAGACAGATCAATAACAAAGGAATTAGAAACGCTAACCTTTTCAATCGAATTCCCCCCCTGGAACGGTATCATAAGGTATATACGAAATCAAGAAAAGAATGATAGCATCGGTGTGTCGATGTGTTTGTCCTTCGCCGTTTCAAGCGCGATGGGATACCCTGCGTCTGCATGCCGGACGACGCCTAATCCGGAATCGTTGTTTAAAACCCTCGCAATCTTTTCTTCACTCAGCGCGCTTCCATCCGCAACGATAACAACCCCAGCGTGTATCGAAAAACCGATTCCGACGCCCCCACCGTGATGAACGGAGACCCACGTCGCGCCGCCCGCGGTGTTCAGCAAGGCATTTAGAATCGGCCAATCGGCGATCGCGTCCGACCCGTCCATCATGGCTTCCGTCTCGCGATAGGGAGAGGCGACGGACCCGGTGTCATGGTGGTCCCGGCCGATCACAATCGGAGCGGACAATTCCCCTTTTCTGACCATTTCATTGAGCGCATGGCCCATCTTTTCCCGTTGTCCGAAGTTTAACCAACAGATGCGCGAAGGTAAACCCTGAAACCGAATCCTTTCTTTGGCCAAAGCGATCCACTTTTTAAGAGGCACGTTATCTGGGAAGAGCTCCAACACTTTCTCATCCGTCCGATAAATATCCTCTTCCTTTCCGGATAAGGCAACCCAACGGAAAGGTCCATTGCCTTCGCAGAACAGAGGCCGTATGTATTCGGGCATGTATCCAACGATTTCGAAAGCCTCCTTCTCTCCGTGATCGAAGGCTAAGCGCCGAAGATTGTTTCCATATTCGAAGGTCTTGGCGCCCCGTTTCTGAAAGGCCAGCAACGCCTTGACGTGAACGAGTGCGGTATCGTAGACTCGGTTCATATAGTCTTCCGGATTGCTTGTTCTCAGGCTGACAGCCTCGTTAAACGGCATACCCATCGGAATGTATCCGTTAAGAGGGTCGTGCGCCGCCGTCTGGTCGGTTAACGCGTCGGGAATCATTTCCCTTTTAAGCAACTCGGGATAGATATCGCCGACATTCCCTAACAATCCTATTGAGAGAGCTTTTCCCTCTTTCAGCGCTTTTTGAACCCATACGATCGCCTCGTCAAAGTCGCTCGTCCAAACGTCGAGGTATGCTTTTTCGATTCTTCTTTCGATCGCTCTTTTGTCGGCTTCGACCACCAGAGCGACGCCTTCGTTCATCGTGACGGCCAAAGGCTGCGCGCCCCCCATCTCGCCCAACCCGGCGGTCAATACCCATTTACCCTTCAGCGTACCGCCAAAGTACTTCCGGGCGCAAGCGGCAAACGTCTCGTAGGTTCCCTGCAAAATCCCTTGGGTCCCGATGTAGATCCAACTGCCGGCCGTCATCTGACCGTACATAATCAACCCGCGTTCTTCTAACTCCCGAAAGTAGTCTAGTGACGCCCATTTAGGCACTAATAAAGAGTTGGCGATCAAAACCCTCGGCGCCCATTCGTGGGTGCGAAAGACGGCGACCGGTTTACCTGACTGGATCAACAGCGTCTCATCCTCTTTCAGGCGTTTTAGGGTTTCGACGATCTTGTCATAACAAGCCCAATTCCGAGCGGCCTTTCCGTTCCCGCCATACACGATCAGATGCGCCGGATCCTTTGCCACTTCCGGATCAAGGTTATTCATAAGCATCCGCATCGGGGCTTCCGTCATCCAGCTGCGACAAGATAACGCGTTGCCGCGCGGGGAGCGAATCACTCTGTCCATAGAGTCCTCCTTCGTTATTAGCGCATTGTATCCTTCTATCCGCCACAGCGTTTATTCAGAAACGGGATGATTCCAGTAGCGATCGAAAAACGCTTTCCGATATGTGTCAAACCGGTTCTCTCGTATCGAACTCCGGATATTTTCCATCATCGCGGTTAAGAAGCGAATATTGTGCAAACTGCCCAAAACCATCCCCGAGACTTCTCCCCTCGCATACAGATGCTGGAGGTATCCTTTCGAAAAGTGGCGGCATGTATAGCAATCACAGTGTTCGTCCAAGGGTTCACGGTTGCGTTTGTACTTGCCCGCTTTGATGTTCACTTTGCCGCACGAGGTGTACAGAGTGGCGTGGCGGGCGCTTCTCGTCGGTAAGACACAATCGAACATATCCACGCCTAACCCCACGCCCGCAAAGATCAACTCCGGAGTCCCCACGCCCATTAAATAACGGGGTTTCTCCTCCGGCAGACAAGCGCACGTCGCTTCAAGAACGTCGCGTGTCACCGATTCCGGTTCGCCGACGCTCAATCCCCCGATCGCGTATCCGTCGAAGGGAATCGAGGTGATTTGTTCCGCGCTCTCTCTTCGTAAAAACTGAGAAACACCCCCTTGAACAATGCCGAAAACCATCTGATCTTCCCTCGAGTGAACCTTGTGGAAACGCTTGGCCCATTCATAGGTCCGCTTCAGCGATTGCCGTATATACGATTCGGGAGCGTCGTGAGGCGCGCACTCGTCAAAGACCATCGCGATATCCGACCCTAAAGCTTCTTGTATCTCAACCGTCAATTCCGGCGTGAAAAAGTGTTCGGACCCATCTAAAGGAGATTTGAAGACCACGCCTTCCTCGGTGATTTTATTGAGTTTGGATAGGCTGAATACTTGGAACCCCCCGCTGTCCGTCAGAATCGGACGGTCCCATCCCATAAACCGATGCAGTCCGCCGTAAAACCGGATATCTTCGTGCCCCGGTCTCAAATACAAGTGAAACGTATTCCCCAACAAGATCTGCGTTTGAATCTCTTTCAATTGATCCGGGAGAAGGCATTTGACAGTAGCCTGCGTCCCGACGGGCATGAAAATCGGAGTCTCGACGGTTCCGTGCGCCAGGCGCAATCGTCCTGTTCGGTACCGAGTCGCCGTTGATTCCGTCTCCGATTTTGCCTGGATCGAAAATCCTTTTAAGGGGTTCATTCGTCAATCGCTTGTTTCAAACCGTCTTCGAATTGGGCTTTCAATTCAGAAACGGCGTTTCGGGTACGTTGGACGAACTCCGGATCTTTTATCATGTCGAGGTTGATCGAAACGTTTTCCAAAGACATCTGAAATCCCGCTTTGCACAGCTCGAGAGCGCACAAAGCGTCAGACCTTGCGTTTTTATTGCCGAAACGGGCCATCAAACCGGCGCGCGGAACTAAACGCGCGATATGTCGCGCAATTTCAAATGGAGTCCTTGTAGCCTCTTTAAAAGCTTCCTGTATGGCGGAGGTTCGAACTTCTTTCTGAACGAGCGTATCCTTGGGCAGTTTCATCGCCGTGGTCACTTGGTTGAAAGCCTTCGCATCTTCATCCATCATCGTCTTGAACCATTCGACTTCTTGGGTTTCTAAAAGGGCTGTCTCCTGCATCAGGGAATCGTGTTCCTCATAGCCTTTCTTTCCTTTTGTCAAGGAAGCGACCATTTTCGTAAGACCTGCGGCTAAAGCGCCTGATAAGGCTGCTACGGTACCTCCGCCGGGGGTGGGGGAAGAAGAGCCGAGAGTATCGAGAAACTCATCTATCGACATTTTCCGGAAATCCATAGAACCCCTCCATCATCATAATCCATCGAATGATAAATTATAGCACAATTAATAAGAAAGTGCGCCGCCGATTTTTCGTTTTTTTCGCTCACCGGTTTTTTCGGTGAGATTTTTCGGTATACTATCACATATCGGGATATTCTTGGAAAGGAGCGTGAGACGCATGGCGGAGCGTTCTTCTGATTTATCATTGAAGGCTTATGTCGACGGCGCTTGGGTAAAGGGTGGGGTCGGGTACGGATATATCATACTCGATCGGTCATCGGTCATAGCCAAACGGAGCGAATCAGTGCCGAAAGGCCCTTGGGCTGATTCACGCCAGGTTGGCGGAGAGTTGTTGGCGACAATGGCCGTTATCGCCTGGTGTGAAGAACGCATGATTCCGGAAATAACCCTCTTCTATGACTATGAGGGCATTCGGTCGTGGGCTCTTGGCCTATGGAAAACCAACAAAGAGATAACGCGGACCTATGTGGCGGGTATACGGCGATCTTCCGTAAGGGTTCGTTGGATGAAAGTCAAGAGCCATAGCGGAGACCGATACAACGATGTCGTCGACCTTCTGGCAAAAGACGGGGCCGCAGGGATTTCGGCCTATTGGGCGGACACAGAGTATCAGGAGGTCGGACGTGGATAATCCGCTCTTGTCTCTAATGAAGGAAGCGAGGGGTACGTATAAAGAAAAGGCTTATGCTGAAGCCCTCGAACGCTATGAAAGGCTGTGGCAATACGATAAATCGCTATTTTACAGCGATGACTTGTACAGCTTCTGCGTTTGCCTTCGCAAAGACAGAAGGTCTTCCGACGCGTTGCCTGTTGCGGAGGTGTTAATCGAAAGAGAACCGAACAACTCGCGGTTTAATAGCCTTTACGGATGGATTCTGTATGACTGTCTTTTTCACGACAAACCGCAATTTTCCGAGGAAGCGTTTTTGGAGCAAGCGAGCAAAATTTTGTCTAAAACGAAGCAGGAACCCCATTCTCCTTACGAACTCACCGTTTTGAAAACCCTCGATTGGTTGAGAAAACATCCTGAACTATCGGAAACCCATACCCAGGTCTGGCTTGAGAGGGTTAAACCGGAAGGATTAGACCTTGCTGCTTTCGATTTTCAAGTCGGTAAAGGGAAAATGATACGGAAACCCTCCAATGCCGAGAGTTGGTATCATGCGAAAGCGGAATGGCTACTGTCGGTAAACCGCTTTATGGACTGTATTCAGTGTTGCGACGAGGCTTTAACTTTGATCGGAGAAAAGATACCGGGCGGTGAGATCGCACCGTTCATCTGGCGGAGAGGAATCAGCCGTTTTCGTCTCGGTAACCCGGTCGACGCCTTACCCGACTTGCTGAAGGCTCAAACGATGGTTAAGGCATGGTTTATCCCCTATGAAATTTCGAAGCTCTCGATCGATCTGGGCGACACGGAACGCGCCTATAAATGCGCGCTGAAAGCGGTCCTTTTTCCCGTTGGTATCGAACATAAAACGGAGTGTTACGGACTCTTAGCGAATCTCTATCGTCAGAAGAGTATGTTCGAAATGGAAAGAAAGTGTTTGCTTTTATACCTGCTCGTTTCAGAATCCTTCGGCCGGCAAGGAACGCATGAGCTGATGGAGAGGGCCAAAGCGATCAGCCGTCCGTCAGACCTGTCCTATCAGCAATTGCATAAAGAGTTGGAATCTCTTTGGAGACTGTCCTTGAAAAAGGTCTTAACCCCGGTTCAGGGACGGTTGCTAAAAGCGTTGTACCAGAAGAAGGGATTCTTAAGAGGAAGAGACGGGAGAGAGTATTGTTACTCGCTCGCCGCTTTCCAAGGGTCGCCACGGCAGATCCACACCGGAACGACCGTAGAAGCATATTACGATCCCGATGAAGTCCCTGACCAGGTGGCCGCGATAGAAGCGTATTTTGTGGCGCCTTCCCGGGTGGAAAAACCCGCCTCGGAGAGATAACCGGCGGCCACGGTTTTTCTGAGAACCGTTTTTTAGTCAGCGTGCCGGCGACTGATAACACGGCTCGTGGATGACGATCGTCTCCGAGC
>CAZMHO010000018.1:0-529 GCA_964566085.1 uncultured Thermotogaceae bacterium
CAGCAGCGCATTTCCAGCACATCAGAACCACGAATCCGATAGAATCGAGTTTTTCTACCATTCGGCTCAGGACAAAAAAGAGGAGGAACTGTGTCAACCGAAAACCAACGCTTACGATGATGTTCAAATTATCACAGCAGGTGGAGAAGGGGTGGCGCAAACTGCGGGGCTTCAAAGAGATTCTATATGTTTTGGAAAGGAAGCAATATCTCAACGGTTCAAGAATGGAAAATGTCGTCGCTTAAAGGATTGATGGAGGATACGTACGGTTTCGCTTATTCCACAACATTTGACAATAACTCTTTATCGCTCCAGATCGGGTCTATCATCGCATAGGTCAGCCATTCCTCGAGCCGATGAAAGGCTTTTCGGCCCCGTCGCGTCAGACCCCACACCCCCGGCGCTACCTGCTCTAAATAGCCTAAAAGCCTAAGGTAACGAAAAAACAGACGACTCCGGCGTTGGGTCTTCGGAAAGTATTCCAGCCAGAGGGATAGGTTCAATTCATTGCGATAAAGCGCCCAGAAGA
>CAZMHO010000018.1:539-5235 GCA_964566085.1 uncultured Thermotogaceae bacterium
CATTCTCCCAATCCGTGAGCGGATAACGCTTCGACACCGGCAAACGGCCGGCCTCGATGTCTTGGATGTACCGGTCAAAGTTGAAGGTGTTTACGAAGAACCCGTTTCCGTTGAAAGAAGACGCGCTGATGCCGATTCCTCTGAAAAAGGGTCTGGTGACCGACGAATACCGTTCCTTTACTCCCGAACGCCGATAGGTCCATAGCGTATCTCGTTCGTATCCTCTGCGCGAGGCCAGCGCGTCGATCCGTAAAAACGTTTCAAACTCCCGAGCCGGCCGGTTTCGAGTCCGATAGGGCGAAAAGGAAAAGCGCATCATCGGATAGAGTGAGATTTGTTGGGGGGCGTAAGCGCTGATAACCTCGAAATCCTTCAAAACGACCTCCGAAGAAAACGAAGCGCTATCGAAAACAAGGTCTACGTCAACCAATAGGAAAGAGGCGTTCATAACCCGCTTTAGCGCGCGATGATTGTCTCGCGCCGAATGGTTCCGTCCAAAAAGACTCAAAGCCTCTTCATGCATCGACTGTATCCCCAGGCTGACATATTGGACTCCATCCGACTTCATCCGCTGCACGATATCCGTAGCGGCATCAAGAGGATGGAGCTCCACAGCGATCTCGCGAAGGATGTGCGGGCGAAAAAAACGGATCCATTCCGAAAGCATCCCGGGATGAACCGTCGGGGTGCCTCCCCCGATATACAAGGAGGAGTAGTCTCTTGGCGGATAAAGGGCGAACTCCCGTAATGCCGCTTCATAGTATACCCGGAGCCTGGTTTCGTCGTAAGGAAATTTGTGATAAGGACAGAAACTGCAAAAGTGTTCGCAAAACGGTATATGCAGATATAATCCCGTATCTTCTTGGACCGCATCGATGCCGCGCAAGAGCGGATCACTCTCCGGTCGTATCTTTGATTTGGCTAAGTGTTTCAGCAAAGAAATCAGCATCGTGACTCCCGGCGTCGTATCGCCTATTAACGATCGTCCTTCACGTTTTTCATCAGCGAACTTTCGAGTTTCCTTTGAAATCTGATGTCAAGAGCCTGCGGAAAACGGCTTTAACCCTCCGTAGGTCGTATACATTTGGCGATCGAAAGGATAGGTATCTTCATATTCGGAAAGGATGAACCCCGTCTCCTGAATACAGTGTCGCCAATCCGCAAAAGAGAAAACGCCCAAACGATGACGATCCGTTTCGATGGTGAGTTTGCCGTTCTTTCGAATACAGAAAATCATGATGTCTTCGTATACCGAATCCGCTTCATCCGCATCGTACACATTTTCGATAAAAACGACTTCAAAACGGTCTCCCTCGATGGTTTTCTCCCCGAGAGTGGTTATTGTCTCGTTCTGTACAAAGTTTTCACGGGTCCGATCCGGGGTAACTACCATCACGCCTCCCGGGTTCAAGTGCTTGAAAGCGCAATCAAAAACCATTCGGAGTTCCGTTTGATCGATCATATAACTGACGGCGTCGTCTATCAAAACGGCGTCGAACATACGATTGAGCGAAAAAGAACGCATATCCCCCAGAATTGTTTCGCATGTCGGATTCAAGTCATTAGCCAAAGAAAGCATATGCGGGCTCAGGTCCAGGCCGGTCACGGCGTATCTTTTTTTCAAGTGGTAGAGGTTCTTGCCTCCTCCACATCCGATATCTAAGACGGTTTTAATGGGATTCCGAGCCGTTTCTTCGAAAATGCGGCTCACCTTCTCGCAGTAAACGCCATACTCCTTCTCCAGATCTCCCCATAAGGGCCAAATCCAAGAAAGGTCCGAATAGAGACGGTTCTCGCGATTTTCGCTTATTTTCTCCATGCAGAAAAACTCCTTCCTCTTTACGGTCGCGCTGTTGATGCGCGTGTCGGTTTTGCTTCCTTTCATATCAGGAACCTCGCTTATTATAGTCCGTTTGCTTCCCGTCTTCCAAATGCGTCAACCATCCAGAAAGACGACGACGGTTCTGCTTAGGCGGTGAAACCGGAAAGATTCAATGGAAAGCCGAAAAAGAGCAAAGTCTCCAATGAACGTTATGATATAATAATGCGGAATTTTTTATCTTTATGATACCCACCTGAAGAGAAGAACGGGATTCGAACGGGGTGGAAATGCCGTTAGGAGGATTGAAGATGAATAAATACGTCACCGAAGCAAAGGAAAAGATGCATAAAACAGTGCAAGTAGTTGACGAAGAGCTGAAACACATTCGCACCGGAAGGCCCTCGCCGGCGATGCTCGATGAAATCTCCGTTGATTATTACGGGGCGCCGACCCCGGTTACGCAGTTGGCCTCCATCGCAATCGACGAACGGGCCTTGGTCATCAAGCCGTGGGATAAAGCCACCTTAAAGCTGATCGAAAAAGCGATCCTCGCTTCTTCATTGGGTTTAACGCCGATGAACGACGGCAGCAATATCCGTTTAAACTTCCCGCCTCCCTCCGGAGAGCAAAAAAAGAATCTCGTGAAGGTGGTCAAAGAAAAGATAGAAAACGGGAAGATTTCTATTCGGAACATTCGCCGAGACATCATCAAGAACATCAAAGAAGAGCAAAAGAAGGGAGATATCCCCGAAGACGACGCGAAGAACTACGAAACGGAGATCCAGAAAGTCACCGACGAGTATATAGAAAAAATGGACGACGTATTCAAAAGAAAAGAAGAAGAGATCATGGAGGTCTGATGGGTATCCCCTCCCATATTGCCTTTATAATGGACGGTAATGGCCGGTGGGCGAAGCAACATCGGCTGGATCGCTCCGAGGGGCACGCGAAAGGCGCGGAAGTGGCAGAGGCGACGGTTCGTCTATGCGCCGATCGCGGGATCCGGTATGTCACGCTCTTCGCCTTTTCCACAGAGAATTGGAAACGTCCCGAAAGTGAGGTTCACTTCCTTTTTCAGCTTTTATCCGAGTACCTTTTGGATCATACGGAAGAGATGATCAAAAAAGGCGTGCGCATCCGTTTCATGGGGCGGATGGAAGGCTTAAGCCCCGTTCTGCAGGATTTGATCTGGAGAATCGAAACGCAATCGCTGTCTTGCGATCGGTTACAGATGATACTCGCCGTCAATTACGGGGGGCGTCAGGAGATCTGCGACGGATTTCTGCGGTTGCGCGAGGCGCTCAACAACAATCCCAATCTGAAAGAAGAGATGATCTTGACACTTCCTGAAACCTTTGCGCGATACCTTTACTTGCCGGACGTTCCTCCCCCTGACCTGATCGTTCGAACTTCCGGCGAAAAGCGGATCAGCAACTGCCTGTTGTGGCAATCCGCCTATTCTGAGCTTTACTTTACAGACACCTTATGGCCCGACTTCGATGAAAACTGTTTCGAAGACGCGTTAAAAGAGTATTCGGGGCGCAAAAGAAGGTATGGCGGATTAGATGAGCACCCTTCCTAACGGCTCCAGAAAAGACGCCTTTTCGATAAAGGCCCGTTTGATCTCCGCCCTCATCGGCGGCTTGGCTATCTCTTGGATGTTCGTCCATTCCTACACGTTTCTGGGGTTGGCGGTTTTAAGCACGGCGATAGGGGGATACGAGTTTGTCCGCCTGATCCTGGTGAAAGCCTCGAATCCGGTCGAGCGCGTTTTTCTTACGATCTTGTTACCCGTTCTCACATGTATCTCGGGGCTCCTATTCTTGCTTTATCCGGAGAACGGGATTGTGGCAGCTCTGGTTCTCTACGCCCTGCAGATTCCTTTGATCTCCGTCGTCGAATTGCTTTTCTATCGTGACGTGCTTACGATAAAGGAACATATCGTGGACGCCGTATTTGGAGTTTTTTACCTTCCGTTCGTTCATACACTCGGCGTCTATATTTATTGGAAATATGGCTGGCCGTATGCGCTGTTAGCGGTCACCTCCACATGGATATTCGACTCGATGGCCTTCTTCGTCGGAATCCGTTTCGGCAAACATCCGCTAATGCCGACGATCTCTCCGAAGAAAACGGTGGAAGGATCGATTGGCGGATTCGTCGGCGGATTTTTCGGTTTATGGTTGGCGATTCGCGTTTTGGAGTTTGTCTGGAAACAACCGATGTTCCCGTTCTGGCAGATCGGGCTCTTGTCAGTCGGGCTGTGGATAAGCGCGACCTTTGGAGACCTTTTCGAATCGGTTCTCAAAAGATCCTACGCGCTGAAAGACATCGGAAACATCCTCCCGGGCCACGGAGGGTGGTTGGATCGTATCGATTCGATGTTGTTCTATGTTCCGACGCTCGCGATATTACTCTTACTTTTTCGATAAAGGTGGATCACTATGGTGGAAAAATTGTCAGGACACGCGATCAGAGAGTTATTCCTCTCTTTCTACGAGAACAAAAAGCATATTCGTTTGCCCAGCGCTTCACTGATTCCGGAAGACCCGCAACTATTGTTTACGGTCGCGGGAATGGTTCCGTTCAAACCGATCTTTTGGGGGAAGGTGGAACCGACGTATACCCGTGTAACCACTTGCCAAAAGTGCGTTCGAACCAACGATATCGAACAGGTCGGTCGCACCCCGAGACATCACACCTTCTTCGAGATGCTGGGGAATTTTTCATTCGGCGATTACTTTAAACGAGAGGCGATCGATTGGGCTTGGGAGTTCGTAATCGATGTCTTGAAACTTCCTGAGGAAAAGATCTCCGTTTCGGTCTACAAAGACGATCAAGAGGCTTACGATCTTTGGCATCACCATATCGGAC
>CAZMHO010000018.1:5245-17562 GCA_964566085.1 uncultured Thermotogaceae bacterium
ACCCGTCTGGGGAAAGCAGACAACTTTTGGGGGCCCGCGGGTCCCACAGGGCCGTGTGGACCGGATTCGGAGATCTTTTTCGATATGGGGCCGAAACCGGGTTGCGCCGATCCGGACCACTGCGCGCCCGGGTGCGATTGCGGACGGTTCTTAGAGTTCTACAATCTGGTTTTTACCGAATTCAACCAAGACGAGAAAGGCAACCTAACCTCTTTGGTCCGTAAAAATATCGATACCGGCCTCGGCTTGGAACGGTTGGCCGCTATCATGCAGGGTGTTTCGTCCAACTTTGAATCCGATCTGTTCACCCCGCTCATCCGGCAGAGCGAAGCAGTCCTCGGTTTGCGTTACGGCAGCAGCGAACCGGACAATGTCGCGCTGCGCGTTGTTGCCGACCACATCCGATCCGCGGTCTTTATGATCACCGACGGTATTCTCCCCTCCAACGAGGGACGCGGTTACGTTTTAAAACGCCTCATTCGTCGGGCGATGCGGTTCGGTTGGCTCTACGGGCAACGAAACCCGTTCCTGTACCGTTTGGTGGAACCCGTCGTTTCTATTATGGGACAACCCTATCCTGAAATCGAGAACAAAGTGCCGATGGTGGCCAAAATCGTTCGGATAGAAGAAGAAAAGTTCTTGAAGACGCTGGAACAGGGTATGACGACGCTCGACGGCTTGACGGCTCACATCAAACAGATATCGGCCGGCGACGCCTTTCGATTGTACGACACCTTCGGATTCCCGATCGAAGTGACCCAGGAAGTGGCGCAGGAAAGAGGCCTCGGAATCGATATGGAAGGGTATCGCACCCTGATGAAGAAACAGCGTGAAACCGCCCGTTCCGCAAGAGGGGACAAAGAATTTCTGAAATTGCAGGAAATATACGAGTCGATCGGATCAGAATACCCTGTCACCCCCTTTATCGGTTATGACCGATTTGAGAGTACCTCCAAAGTGCTTTATCTGATTCAAGAAGGCCAAACCGTTCCGGAGATCCGAGAGGGAGAGGAAGGGGAAATCGTGGTAGAGAGTACCCCGTTTTTCAGCGAGAAGGGCGGTCAGGTAACCGATTTCGGGTATTTCAGAGGGCCGTCGGGCGAAGGGGACGTGGTCTACGTCTTCAATCCCTTCAACCAGTTGGTATCGCATCAAGTCATCGTTAAAAAAGGTTCTCTGAAAGCTGGAGAGACGGTCTTCCTCTCCGTCGACCTCTCGAGGCGCCGGGCCATCGCCCGCAACCATACGGCGACGCATCTGTTGCATGCGGCTTTGAGAGTCATCATCGGAGACCATATCAAGCAAGCGGGGTCCATGGTCGAACCGGACCGGCTGCGTTTCGATTTCACCCATTATGAAAAAATAAAAGAGGAGCAATTGGAAGCGATCGAAAACTGGGTCAATGAGCGCGTTTTGATGGCCATTCCCGTCTCCGTCGAGAGCCGCTCGATCCAAGAAGCGAAAGCGATGGGGGCGATGGCTTTATTCGACGAGAAGTATAAAGAAACGGTACGGGTCGTCCAAGTCGGGAAGCATAGCATGGAGCTGTGCGGCGGAACCCATGTTCAGAATTCCGGCGAGATCGGATTGTTCAAAATCCTCAGCGAAACCGCCATATCGGCCGGGATGAGGCGAATAGAGGCGATTACCGGCATGACTCCGCTCGCTTACTTGCGGAAACAGAGCCGGATTCTGTCCGAAGCTTGCCACATTGTCGGCTCGCAACCGGATTCTTTGGTCAAAACACTCGAAAAAATTCTTGAAGAACAGAAAGAAGCCGACAAAACAATCCGAAGCCTTGAAGAAAAGTGGAGCCTAAAGGAGATAGGCAGAGCGGAAACGGCGATTCATCAGCATGGCGCAGCTTCGTACGCGGTCATTTTGCAAAAAGGACTGCAAAAACAATCCGTTCGTTCCGTGACGGATCAAGCGTTAGAGCAGCAGAAAACAGGCATGGTCATCGTCTTTAATGAACGGGAGGATAGCGTCGATATCTGCGTCAAAGTCGCTGCAACTTTTGTTCAGAGTCCTTTTCACGCGGGAAAGATCGCGCAGCGCCTCGCGGCCGAATTGGGTGGCGGCGGCGGCGGCAAACCCGATTTCGCCATCGCGGGCGGTAAGCATCCGGAGAAGATGCCGGAAGTGCTCGCTCGCATCGATACTTTCGTTAACGAAACGGTCGGCTGAGTCCCGAGGGAGCGCGGTTGAAGGTTTTGCTCCTTACCGGAGAGAGAGGCGTCGGGAAATCGACGTACGCTCAGCGTGTTCGGCAGCGGGTGAGCATGTTTGACGCCATCCGGTTCAAAGGGTACGAGACCGGTTTTCAGACAGTCCAAGAAGGCGTGCGCCAATTGGTCTGCCACCCGACCGGTTCCGAAGAGGAACCGTTTTGCGTCGCAGAACAAAGAGTCCTCCCCTACCGGCGGTTCCTTCCGTATCCGGAAGCCTTCGGGCGAATGGCTCGTTTGTTGGACGCGGTGACGGAAGGCGCGTACATCGACGAGATCGGTTTTCTGGAAACGCTGGATGATCGCCTGCAGCAATCGATCTTAGGGGCGCTTGCCCGAAGCGCCTTGAGTATCATCGTTATCCGGTTGGGGGATTACCCGTTTCTAAAAAAAGTGAAAGCCTTATACCGGGGTTCTCTTTTCGAGCTAACGATAGAAAACCGCGACCGCTCTTTGGAAGAGAGCGTCGCAAAGATAAAACGGATTCGAACGCCTTGTCCATAAATGAAGTAGAAAAAGGAGCCCCGATGAGATGAAGAAAATTGTTATCGTCACGACCGGCGGCACTATTGCGATGAAGAAACAGCCCGCCGGTGTCGACATCACGCCTGAGGGCAATCAGGAGATCATGGCGTTGGAAGGTCTGGCTGACCTCGCAGAAGTCAGGATGGTAGAATTCGCCAACATACCGAGTCCGTATATGAGCCCGCAGCTGATGTGGCAGCTCTCCCAGCGTATCCAGGAACTGGTGGAGCAGGATGGCGTCGACGGGGTTGTTGTGACGCACGGCACCGATACCTTGGAAGAGACCGCTTATTTCCTGGATATTACGGTGCTTACGAGAAAACCGATCATCCTGACCGCCGCGATGCGGAACATCAACGAATTGGGCACCGATGGCCCCCGGAACATCTTTTCTTCGATTCGAGTGGCCTGCTCTTCACAAGCCATAGGCTCCGGAGCCGTTGTGTGCCTCAATGATGAAATCCATGCCGCGAGAGAAGTGAACAAGACCTATACAAACAACGTCGCCACCTTCGAGTCTCCCGGATTCGGACCATTAGGCATTGTGGACGAGGATGGTGTCTTCTTCTTCCGCAAATCAACCGTTCGCTACCATATTCCGACACTAAAGATCGAACCCAGGGTGGCTCTCTTAAAAACCTACACGGGCGATCTGGGAGAGTTCATCGACTACGCGGTGGAGAGAGAGTATAAAGGCATCGTTCTGGAAGGATTTGGCCGGGGCAATGTCCCCGAAACGATTATCGACAGCTTGAAAAGAGCCATCGACCGTCATATCGCGATCGTCCTGGTTTCTCGGTCTTACAAAGGACGCGTTTTAGACATCTACAGCTACGAAGGCGGGGGAGCCTACCTTAAAAAAATGGGGGTTATTCTGGCCCACGAGCAAACCGGACAAAAGGCGCGCATCAAACTGATGGTGGTCCTGGGTAAGACTTCGAATATCGAAGAAATTCGTAGTTATTTCGAAATGGCGAACTACTTTAAAATGAGCGAGAGCGATGGTTGAGGCCAAAGGCGATAGGATGGCGTTCCGTGGGGAAAAGGGGGAACTGTTCTGAAAAAGGCAGTAATGGCGATACTTTGTGTATGTTTTGGCGCGCTAAGCGGTTACGCTTATTCGATTCGCCAAGTATTAGACGGGGTCGAGGCCTCGTGTTTGGCAGAGATGGGGCTTCCGCGATTCATTTGGATCCAGCGTGTCGACGCCGATCTTGGCGCGGGATATGATTTGGCCAATCGGCAGGTCGTTATCGGCGCTTCCGCGGATGCTCAAATTTTCGACGCGCTGTATATCAACAGCGCCGTTCAAGTGTTCACGGATTTTTCTTCGTCTCCAACCTTCCTGTTCAATATGGGGTTGACCTATCGGTTCAGCGACCTGCAGAGCTCCTCGAGCAAAGCCTTTATAGAAGCTAGAAAAGAAACGATGCTGAGAAAGATCGATGCTTGCGAGCTATATTACGCATACTTGAAACGGCGGATGGTCCTCGATAACGATAACGCTTCGGGCCCGGTCGCCGCCGTGAAAAGCCGATTAGAGCAGATAGAACTGGCTTATCTGCTGATCCAAATTCAAACGCTCTCAGGGATTTCCGAGGAGGAACCGGATCCGGTAGATATCGACACGGTCCGGTTTTCTGTGCTGCGGGATGAAGATGTGAGGACCGCGCTCCTAAACTATTCGATGGTGATGCAAAAAGATCTCCGGCAAAGCGCCTCCCTCTACCTCAAACTGCAAACCGTCAGTGAAAAAGACTTCGGTTATGTCGTGGGGGGTCCTGGCATTCGCTTCCAACCGCAGAATATACCGGCAAGCAACTTAGAGGACCGAATGCAGGAAGTATCGATGCGGAAAATGATCCTGGAACACGAAGTTCTATTGGAGATACTTCCCCAACTACGGCAGCAGATTGCGCAAACCGCGACAGAACGCAATAAGCTCTCCAAGAGCTATATTCTCGGTCAAACCGAAGCCTCTGTCTTACAAGGAATGAACCAAACGCTTGCCGAACTGGAAACGCTTTACTACGGCGCGTGTATGGATATTTTGAAGATCGAAGCCTTATTCCGGATCTTGCAAGGGGAATGGTAATGTTGAACCCCTTTGGTTCCGAAAGATCGCCAAAAAGGTTTTTCGAAGCCTATCTGTTGTTATATGCCTCGCTGATCCTATTATTTGCGTATCTCTCTCCGTTAGCTTTTTCAGTGGCGCTTACGTCTTTCGCCATTATCCTCGTTTTGGAACCGGTAGCCGGCTGGTTGACGCGAAAGCGGGGGATACGCTTTACCACGGCAAACGCGTTCGTACTGATCGTATTCTTCAGCTGTGTAATGCTTCTCTTTTTGTTCTTGGTTCCGAGCACACTGAAAGAAGCCAGCGGCTTTTTCCGGTTTGCCGAAGACTTTTTCGAAAAACGGCAATGGGAGACATTCTTCAATTGGAGTCAGGAGACCAAGGAAATGCTGACGCCGACGATCGACAAGATCTATCCGAGATTGATCGCCTATCTCGGTTCTTTTGTCGCCGGCGCGCAAAAATCCTCCATGACTTTGTTGAGCTTTATATTCTATGTCGTTTTAGTCACCGCCTACTGGACCTTCTTCTTTCCTTCCTTCAAAAAAGCGATTCTCCGCTTGTTTCCCAAAACAACCTACCTGGATGCGGCGCAATTTTTCCGTGAGTTGTATTTTCAACTGAAACGGTATTTATCCGCGCTGATCCTTGTCGCCACCTTCGTAGGGATCGTGGTCGGCCTATTCCTGCTCTTCATCGGATCGAGGTATGCGCTGATCTTAGGGTTCTGGGCTTTTTTCACAAACTTCATACCGATCGTTGGGGTGGCTTTGGAATTGATCCCGCTGCTGATTCTTTGTTTTTCTCTCGGAGTGGGTAAAAGTATCGCGTTGCTTGCGGCGATCGGCATCATTCACCCTTGCGCCTTCATTCTGTTCCTCAATTTAATGAAAGGGGTCGTACAGCTCAATCCGGTCGTGATTATCCTGCTGATTATGGTATGCAGCCAACTATTCGGCATCGTGGGAGCGCTGGTCGCCGTTCCGATCGGTATCATTTTCCGTGTTTACTGGAAGTCTTTCATCACCCCGCGTCTATCCGCCTGATCGGGAGCCTTCCGGATGAAAAAGGAGGGTGATTCAAAATGGTCACTGTCTACTTGGGCGACGATCGTTATACGAAAAAGAAGGAAGCTAAACATATCGCGCAACAGCAAGGAGCCACATACATAATGGTCGAGCTCCAAAAAAAAGACCAGTGGGAGCCTTTCAAGCAAAGGATCACGACGCCCTCTCTTTTTGGAAACACGTATCTCTTCTACCTGAGTGAATTTGAGTCGGTCAGCGCGCATGTTCAGACGAACGCCTTTCGGTATATCGGTTTTGAAGCGCAAAAGAAGCCCATATCAGTCATCATCGACTACAACGGGACAAAAGCGAACCCGCTGTTTGATCCGTTCTCTTCTTTTCATTTTGATCTTCCGAAACCGTGGAAGCAAGCAGAATGGATTGAAAAAACTGTTCAGTTGGCGAAAAACAACGGTTTGAACCTGAACCCCGGACAAGCCGAGCTCCTCCTCGAGCGGTGCGGCCCGGACCCGGAAAAAATCGACAACGAGTTGGTCAAAGTCCGGACGGTCAGTGTGGCAAGCGCGAAACATGCTTCAAGCGGCGAGATCGAAGATGGCCTTTTGAAGGCGTTAGTTTTTCCTTACCAGTCTGAGAGCCTGGACGACTTCATTTTTTCCATTATCGGTCAGGACTATCCCGCCGTTTTTCGAAGCCTCTATCGCGTTTTTGCGGAGTACTCGGACAACCTGATCCTTTTTCAGCTGATAAAGAGTTACCTGAGTTTAGCCCATTTGATTGCGCACCATCGGAAACGTGTAAGCCAATACGAGGACTTGCGCGAAATCTCCAAACAGACCGGCCTTCACATCCCGGTTTTGTCTCGCTTTTACGGATACTCCTTCGACCGGACGAAAAAGCTGCGCAATCTCGTTTTAAGCTATAAGTCGGAGGCGGTTTCCGCGATCCTTGACGCACTCTGGGTTATCGATTATGCGAACAAATCGGAAGGGCAGAGCATCTTTCGCAACATGATCGGATTTCTTGATCGACTGAGTCAGGAGGCATAGCGGACATGCTCTATCTCCTCGTCATCCTCCCCATCTCCGTTTTCTCGCTTTTTTGGGACCTTCTGTTGTCCAACCACTGGCTGCTTTCCCCGCTCGCGTTTGCTCTGGGAGGTTCATTTGCGCGAAAAACCCCTTATTGGATCGTATTGCTCACGGCATGCGCCTTCGCATGGGTCACTCCCTTGGCAAATGGCGTCAATCTATGGATAAGCCCGATTCTTTTATTAGTTTTCTATATCTATTATTGGTCGATACGGTTTTTTGACCGAAAGAGCCTTGTTTTTTTCTCTGCTTTTACCGTCTTCTATATCGGGCAGAAAACCGTCTCTTTCCTGCGATGGGATATTTCGGATATCGTCCCGTTTTTGCTCTGCTTCGCCAATATGGGGATAAGGATGATCGATGAAAGAAGAAAACAAAGAAAGTATAAGTCCTCTTTATCTTAATACCGGAAGATTTGAGTCTTGATCCGGAAAGTCTGTCTCAAGAAACTCAGCGACAGTTCCAGCGTTGGGTGCAGCATCTGGCCGACACGTTGCCGTTAGAAAAACGTCTGGATTTCAAAGAATCGGTAGAGACGCGGGTTAATTGGGAGCATTTTTACGTTCCACCCGCGCAATACCGGGACTTCCGGTTGCAGCGCCTGAGTTTCATCGCCTGTTTAGGCGCCGTCTTCGGCGGGGCGCTTTCGCTCCACTTCCTCGGAAGCCTCTTCAAAGATGCGATGACCGCCTATATCATAGGGGCTCCGATCGGATCCTCTTTTCTTGTTTGGCTTTTCGCCTGGCTGATGCGCAACCCCCAGAAAGCGACGCTTGTTCAAACGCTCTTGGGATTAGGGTCTGCGGGATTGGGCCTCGGCGTTGTGATCGCGACAGTCAAGCGTAGCTTGTTTCCTAAAAGCCGCTTGATCTTATCCGGCGTACTCGCTTCGTTGATCGGTTTTTTCCTGGTATTCGCGATCCAGCTGTTCAAGCCAAAGAAGACAGTGGATACCCGCCTTCGGCGGGATGTGATGGAGAGCCAGCTTTTCGGTTTCCTGCAAACTGTGGAACTAACCTATAAAGCGCTCGAGGCTTCTCCGCCGGCCTCTTCCTCTTATAAGCCCGACACAACCCGCAAATCACAAGACAATCCGTACGTTTCCTTCTCTTTGGAACAGCTCCATCGCGCGGTGGAATCGCGAGACCCGCATTTGGCGTTAACCGCTGCCGACAGCTTGGTAAATTCGTTGACCGCCAAAGGGGTCAAGCCCCACTCCCTCAAAGACGGAGAGCCCTTCACAAGAGAGTTGTTAGACTACTACGAACCCTTCGGCATCCTTAAACCCGGGGATGCGGTGGAAGTTTTGAAAACAGCGTGGATAGATGATAAGGGACGTTCCGTCTATAAGGGCAAACTCAAAAGAATATCAAAAAACGTGATATAATTTAGATATCATTAAAGCGTAGGTGATGGGTATGGAAAAACGTATTGTCAGATCCAAAGCGAACCGAATCATTGGCGGGGTTTGCGGCGGGATGGGGGACTACTTTGGCATCGATCCGGTACTGATCCGCTTGCTGTGGGTCGGGTCCGTATTGTTGGCAGGCGCGGGCATTTTGTTCTATTTGATCGCGTGGGTCGTCATTCCCGAAGAAAAAGAACCGAAATCGGACCAAACGGGTTCTGCTCCATTCACGGATTCCTCTTCGCAAGCGAGATACGATGTGAACGGTTCGGTATCTTACGTGGCGGAGACATCCGGAAAAGCGGTCGATAGCCGAAAAGGTTCCCTGGTGATCGCCGTCCTGTTCTTGTTCATCGGTTTGTTTTTGTTGCTGAATCGGTTCTTCCCAATCTTCTCTTGGAAGATATTCATTGGTATGCTTTTCATTTTTTTGGGAGGGGTGTTCCTCTACGGTTTCTTTAAGGAGGTTAGAAAATGAAACTCTTTTTCGGCCTCGTCTTCATTCTTGTCGGCGGTTTATTGCTTTTCGGCTTCTTCACGGCGAACCTTTGGGCTAATGTATTGGATAATTTTATAGCGGTGTGGCCCGTCATATTCATCTTTATCGGGTTGAGCGTCATGGCCAACATTCGTTCCTTACGGTGGGTGAAAGCGGTCAACGGCGTCTTGATTGTCCTTTTCGTCCTGTTTCTGTTCTTCTGGCGCTGGGATATCGGATGGATGGGGCCGCTGCAAGAGTATACCATGCCGGCAATATCCCTGCGCGAGAATGAGAAGGAAGTGAAACTCATCTTTCGCGCCGCCTCGCTCGATGTGGAATTCTCTGCCCAAACGGGAGAAGAATCCCTGATCCAAGGGACCTATCGCTCTCACGCGCAAAATCTCGTGCTGAAACAAACCGAAAATGTCATCACGATTGACTTTCCGAGAGAGCATTCTGTAACGCTTACGAAAAATTATAAAAAGAAGATAATGATGGTTCTCCCACGTGAATACCGCTATCAGATTGTGATAGAAAGCGGGACCGCCCGGTTTTATTCAAGCTTCGATGACAATCCGTTCAGTAAAGTAGAAATCAACACCGCAATCGGCACGATCGACTCCCGATTCAAGAGGACGGCTTTTCCGATCGCCTATGTGATTAAAACCGCCATTGGAACCGTAGACATAAAGCTCCCCAAAGAAACTCCCTATTACGCGGACATACGGGCGGCGATCCGCACCATCGATTTGGAAGGACTTCAAACGAGGAAAGAGGCAGAAACACCGATCTCTATCCGAGTCGAGTCGGCGATCATTCGCGGGAAGATCGGCGCCGCGGAAGGAGAATAGAATGTTTTACGGCAAACGGCTGTTTTTACGGCCCTACGAAAAATCCGATGCGAAAATCATACTTCCGTATCGAAATGATCCTGAGGTCATGAAGTATCTCATTCCCGGTATCCCTTATCCCTTGTCCGTTATCGAAGAAGAACGCTGGATTGAAGATCAGTCCAAAGAAACCGAGCGGAAGAGCTTCGCGATCATCCTGAAAGAAACCGGCGAGTATATTGGTGGTTGCGGGTTCAACGAAATCAACTGGAAAGCGAGAGTAGCCACAGTCGGGATATTTTTAGGGCAACCTTTCTGGAATCGAGGGTTCGGAACCGAAGCCCTGCAAATTTTGATCGATTTTGCCTTCGCGGAATTGAATATGAATAAACTCAAACTGTTCGTTTTTTCTTTCAACAAGCGAGCAATCCGCTCTTACGAAAAGAACGGATTCAAAGTTGAGGGTATCTTGCGCCAGGAAATCTTCCGAGACGGGCAATACCAGGATGAGATCGTCATGGGGTTGTTGGCTTCCGAATGGAAAGACCGCCTTCCGGTCGGGGCACCCCGGTCTGTATAGATGGACGCGATCCCGGGGTTATGGATAGGAACCAGCGGCTTTTCCTACGATGATTGGAAAGGTCCGGTTTATCCTGAAAAAATCCCAAAAACACAATGGTTCGACTATTACGCCACGCTGTTTAATACGTTAGAGCTGAATTCCAGTTTTTATGCCTTTCCCGGCGAAAAAACCATTGCGTCTCTGTGCCGTAGGGCCCCTCAGCGCTTTCTATTCACCGTGAAAGCCCATCGGTCCATCACGCACGAACGCCGTGTCGATGGGCTTCCCGTCTACGTCAATGTGCTGAAATCCTTCGAATCCAAAGGGTTCTCGCCGTTGGCTTTGTATCAGTTTCCTTTTTCTTTCCGCCCCGATCCGGACACGATGGCCTATCTCCAAAAATGCGTCGAAGCCTGCCCCTTTCCTTACTTCGTCGAATTCCGGAACCAGGAGTGGATTCGTCCGGATCCCTTCGATTCCCTTCAGAAAATGCGCGTCCCCCTCGTATCCGTGGACGAGCCCGCACTCAAAGGACTTTTGCCTCGCCGCGTATACGACAAAGACTTCCTCTATATCCGGTTTCATGGACGAAATGCGCAGAAGTGGTGGAACCACGAACAAGCTTACGAACGGTATGATTACGACCATACCCCTGAAGAGCTTGAAGAGTGGATTCTCCCCCTTCTGGAATCGGAGGCCCCGGTCAAGGTTGTTTATTTTAACAACCATTTTCGCGGACAAGCGGTAAGGAATGCCAAACTCCTGGCCGAGCAACTCGAAAAGAGAAAAGAACAGGGCAGGTATCCGTGATCAATCTACGCGAAGTGAACGTTGCCTATCCCGCCGAAAATCCTTCTCTTAAGGGGAATGTCTTTGGTACGAACCTTTCGTTTTCCGTTGCGCGGGGGGAATTCTTGGGTATCTGTGGTGGGAACGGGACCGGAAAATCCACGCTGATGAAGCTTTTGGCGCATCTGCTACCCTCCTATCAGGGAGAGATCACGATCGACGGACTGGATATGCGCCTTCCGGACAACGCTCGAAAGATTCGTCGATTAATCGGTTACCTTTTCCAAAACCCTGATAATCAAATTATTACCACTACCGTTGAAGACGAAATCGTGTTCGGGTTAGAGAATTACGGGTATCCCGTAGCGACGATCGATTCAAAACTGAACGAAGCTCTGATTCTGTCCGATTTGACCCACAAACGGAAAGACGACCCGACAGCCCTTTCTGACGGTGAGAAGCAGAAGCTGCTGTTTGCGGCGATTCTGGCGATGGACCCGGACATTCTCCTGTTGGACGAACCGACTTCGATGTTGGATCTCCTCAGCGCCAGACGGTTTTTGAACCTATTACCGTCCCTTCGGGAAAGAGGGAAAACGGTGCTCTTGGTTTCTCACCGCATGGAAGAGCTGATGGGGTGTGATCGGATCGCGTTCTTGGAGAAGCGCGGCCTCTCGTTTATCCTTTCCCCGACCGATTTTTTCCGTGTCATATCCCCGGAAAAAGTCGAGATCACTCCCTGGATACAGTACCTGATTCACCGCTTTCATCGTGAAGAAGCAACAGACAGCATTCCGTTGGGAACACCCGAAGAGGTTTTCGACCGGTATGATCGTCTTTGACAGGGTATCTTTCGCCTATGATATCGGAAGTCCGTTTCGCAAAGACATCTTTCGGGATCTATCGCTGTCTTTCGAGACAGGAGCCTTTCATTTCGTTATCGGTAAAAATGGAACGGGCAAATCCACCCTGTTGCAACTATGCAACGCGCTTGTCACCCCACAATCCGGAACCCTTGCTGTCGACGGCTTCAAAACCAATGACCGGAAAGCGCTGTCAACAATTCGGCAACGGGTCGGCATCCTCTTTCAATACCCGGAAAAGTTCTTCTTTGGTCCTACTGTTCGCGACGAGCTTTGTTTTCCACTAAAGAATTGGCAAGTGCCGGTCGAAAGATGGGAAGGGAGGATACATGACGCGCTTGTTGCGACTGGAATGCCCCGCGCGATCCTGGATCGCTCGCCGTTTACGCTTTCGGGCGGAGAGATGCGATCGGTTGCGATGGCCACTATGCTTGT
>CAZMHO010000018.1:17572-23312 GCA_964566085.1 uncultured Thermotogaceae bacterium
ACCCGGTTACGCATTGCTGGACGAACCCACTGTCGGGATGGACCACTCTGGCAACAGACGGGTGAAAGAAATGATCCAAGGGTTCCTCTTCTCAGGGAACACGGTTATCTTAGTCACCCACGAACTGCAACTCGCCTTTGATATCGATCACCCAGAGACGGTGTTCTATCTGTTGGAAAAAGGGCGTTCGCCCGTGAAGCGCAGCCTTTCTCAATTATTGGAAGCCGATGACCTTGAAGAGCGGTATGGTTTGCGGTTTCCGTCGATGATTGAATATGAGAGGATAAGAAAAAGATGGAAAAGATAGCCGGAATCATCGTCGAGTACAATCCCCTCCACAAAGGACATCGTTACCACATCGAGCAAACCAGAAGGCTCACCCGATGCGACGCGCTGGTCGCGGTGATGAGCGGGGATTTTGTCCAGCGCGGAGAACCCGCGATCGTTGACAAGCAGGCGCGGACCATGATGGCGCTGGCGGCAGGGGTCAACCTCGTGCTCGAAATTCCCGCCATCTATGCCATTCAGGACGCAAAAGGATTCGCCCTTGGAGCGGTCGGGGTTTTAGAAAGAACCGGTGTGGTTACGGACCTCGTTTTCGGAAGCGAGAGCGGGGTTTTGACCGATTTAGATCGCTTAGCGGAAAAACTGCATCACCCGGACGTATCCCTGTTGGAGAAACAGCGAAGCTATATGAAGTCGGGGTTTTCCTTCCCAAACGCCAGAAAGAAGGCCTTATCGGATCTGTCTGAAGACGATGGAAGCGCCCCCGAAACGACACTGGCGTTGTCGAACAATATTTTGGCAATCGAGTACTTAAAAGCGCTCCGACAGTTTCAATCGGATATCGCCCCTTCCACGATTCGACGGGAAGGCGCCCAATACAATGATTTAACTGTGAATGAACGGTTTTCGAGCGCCTCCGCGATCCGGGAATGGATGAGGGAGGGCCAGACCGACCAAGTTGAAGCCGCTATGCCTTCAGAAGCCTTTCGACTCTTGACTCGAGAGATCGACCACAAACGAGGACCCGCGTTTTTGGAGGCTTTGAGCGCTTTTATCATCCCGTTTCTACGGGCGAGAGGCCGAGATCATCTGAAACGGTACTCCGGCGTCGTGGAAGGGTTGGATCTCCGGTTTGTCGAAGCGGCGAAAGAGTCCGATTCGATCCGCGCGCTGTTGGATGGGGTCAAGACGAAACGTTTTACCTACGCGAAATTGCGCCGCATACTGCTCTACTTCCTGTTCGAGATAGAGGATGGGCTTATCGGAGACAGTAATGCCTATGGTCCGCAGTACATTAAGGTGTTGGGGTTCGATCCCGTCGGCCGGGAGGTGCTCAAAGGGCTTCGATCTCAAGCCCGTATACCGGTTTTATCCACTTGTTCAACTTTTCTGAAGACCCAGCGCAAACTGGAAAAACCCGATACCGCCGGGCGTTTGGATCCCGCCTTCCGATACCCGCTGTTTCGGCAACAGATAGAATTGAATCTTCGAATGACAGATTTTTACAGGCAAACATTCTTCTATCACTCTTTGAAACCGACTAAAGAGATACAAACACCTCCGATACGGGTTTGAGATTACCGGTGTCTGCATGGTATAATGACGAGAATCGGTTCGGGAGTGGCGGAAAATGAAAATGAAGTTAAACCTAATTAAATTAGCCGCGGCCGGTATTACCGGTCTGGCCTTAGTCTTCATCCAATCCTTTTTGATTGCCAAGGGTGCAGGCAACCAGTCGTTGCAAGCGCTCTTTATAGACGGGTTTATGATACTGGGTATCTACACCTTCCGAGGATTCGAGTGGGGAAATCGAACTTCGATCAACTCCCTGTTCAGCAACATCTTCGTCGGCAGTTTTTTTGGAAGCCTCATTTCGCTGATTCCCATCTATTTTTTCCCGGTACGGGTATCCTTTTTGTTTCTCGTGTTCAGCTGTCTGCTGTGCTCCGTCTGCTCCCCCTTCCTGTTTTTCGCCGCCTTGCGGCTATTCATACGCTACTATCCCGTCAAGAGTTATCTCGTGATCGGAAAGAAGGATAAAATAAAAGGGATTTTGGATGAAGTTCACAAAGCCTCTTTCGGGAAGATTAGGGTCTATCGGTATATGAACCCTTCCTCCATCGCTCTGCAGAAAGAATTGGACAACGCGGTCGCGTTTGACGGAATTTTGATCGCCGACCAGGAACTGGCCAGTCACGTCGAAACCATTCTGAACAAAGCCCACGAAAGTCGAATGCCGGTAAGCTATCTGCCCATTCTGGTGGAGGACACTCTCCAAAGGATACCAATCCCGCTGATCGAAATCTTCAAAGAATACTATGAAATTGCCTTCTCCAAGGCAAACGATTCTCCGGCAAAACGCCTCTACGACGTCGTCATCGCTGTTGTCGCTTTAACGCTCGCCTCACCCCTTTTGGCGATCTTTAGCCTGCTTATACTCCTCGAAAGTGGGCTACCGGTTATTTTCAAGCAAAAACGGACCGGAAAGGAACTCGTTCCCTTCATCGTCTACAAGTTCCGGTCGCTCAGAAATATCAACAGCAACAAACTCGACAAGATGGAAAACCCCAACCAAACCATTGAGCAGCGGGTGACAAAAATCGGGAAGATCCTGCGGTTGGTTCGATTTGACGAAATCCCCCAGTTTTGGAACGTTCTTAAGGGCGATATGTCCGTGATCGGCCCGCGCCCGGAGATGGACGCGTATCACGAGAGGGGGATGCGCCAGATTCCGTTCTATCGTTTCCGGTACACCCTCAAACCCGGTATCACGGGATGGGCGCAAATCCACTATAAACACACTTCCTCTCTGGCCGACTATCAAACAAAAACGGAACATGATCTGTATTACATCAAAAAACGGACGATCTTGTTGGATCTCCAGATCACGCTGCACACAATCGAAACCATGTTAGGCTTACGCGGGTCAAAGTAACGGGTTTCGGACCAGATAACCGGACTATGACCGCCTTTACACTTCGCTGGATGTCGCTTTACCCGGCGCAAATGCGCCAGAGAGCGATGCCCTTTTTAATCGCGGCCTTTCCCGGTTTTCAAACGTCGAGTGATCCCGGCAAACAGATTGATCTGCGGTACCGCTCTCCTATACTGTCGATAAGCGTCTCCAAAGGTTTCGATGTTCTGCTTTTCGCCTTGCCGGATGAACCGATAGACGATGACCCCGTTTATCAGCGAGATCAAAAGCGTAATCCAATGAGGATGGAAGAAGACGTACGAGAGGAAACACAGAAGCGCGCCCAAATACATCGGGTGCCGGACGATGCCGTAGATACCCCCTTCGATCAATCCCCCACCGCCGTTTCTGACTAACGCGAGGAGAGAGGATGCCATCAAACCGATCCCCAAAACCAGGAAAACCCAGCCGAAGATTACGAGCGGGCGTAACGGGGCGGGAACATCCAACTTGAATACGAGGCATGGAAAGATCCCGATGGAAGCTGCGTTCACGATATAACCCATCACGTTTATCGTCTTTTGTCTCATCTCATCCGGACCTCTCCGCTTCGTTCGGCGCCGGAGCGAATAAAAAACCGCGCCCCGAAAGGCGCGGCCGTTCCGATCGGATTATTGTATAACCTTCCAGTTGCCGTCGACGGTGGCTTCGATCTCTCCCATCGTCAAAATGTAATCGGACAATAACTCCGCCACTTCCATCATGATGTCTTTCACGACGGGCTTCCCCTGGAACATCGGATAGTTCCCGCCACCCCCGGCGCGATAATTATTGAGGACGACTTCGTATTCTCCCTCCATCTGAAGCGGTTTGCCTTCAAACTCCAGTTTTACGACTCTCTCGCCGATTGGTTTGGAGACGTCGATGGTGTAATGAATACCTTCCCATACGTCGTAATTGTAGTGCTGAGGTTTCGGAGAGACCCAGCTCTCGTTCACCGCAATCTTTCCGTCTTGAATCGTGAAGTAACTGGCGCATCGCTCAAGAGCGCCTTTGATGTCTTGACCGGATACGCGGATGACTTTGAGCGTATTCGCATAAATGTAAACGGCATTGACGTCCCGGAGTGTTACAGGACCGGAACCCCATCCTTTGATATCATTCGTGAAAAGCGCGGTAGAGGAGATTTTGGCGCCGGAGACCATCATCTGCACCTTATTGATGAACTCCAACAACGCATTGTCCCCCATACGTGTTATGAGCGGGTCGAGGACCGAAAAGTCCCCTTTGGCTGTCCCGATCGGCGTATCCAGCCATTTCTGGGTTTTTTCTTCCACCGCGCGAACGATGGACAATACTTCCTCGTCTGCTGGAACACCCTTCGTCGATATCAATTCGACCGATTTCGACACAATGACCCAACGCTTTTCCGTGTTGTCCAGCTTGATTTGGGCTTTTCCTACCATCTGCCCCCAATTGGAAGGCTGGAGAACGGGCACCCCTTGGCAGAATCCGGCGATACTGCGGTGTTGGTGACCGGTTAAGAGCAGATCGATACCGTCCACTTCTTCCAGCAGCTGATACCCTTGGTTCTCTCCGCTCAACTCTTCCGTAGGCTTTCCGGTAAGAATATCCCTTTCAAAACCGCCATGATAGGAGACGATTACGATATCCACTTTTTCCTTTTCTCGCAGATAGGGCACATACGCCTTCGCGGTTTCTACCGGATCCAAAAAATCGACATCCAGTATATGGCGCACGTCTTCCCAATTCGGGATGTATTTAGTGGTTAACCCCAGAATTCCGATTCGAACCCCTTTGACGGTGATAATGCGATAAGGTTCAAAATAAGGGGTTTTCGAAAACCGGCGGACCACATTGGCGCTAAGAATCGGGAAATCAGCTTCCGAAACGGCTTTACTTAAAATACCCATCCCGTAGTTAAACTCGTGGTTCCCGATAACCGACGCGTGGAATCCCATCAGGTTGAGCGCCTGTATCATCGGATTGGGAGCGGTCGGCTCTTTTTTGACGTGGTAATAGGCGAAGGGTGTCCCTTGTATCAGATCGCCGTTGTCGATTAGGATCAGTTCCGGGTCTTCGTTCTTCAGTTGTTTGATTAGGGTTTGGATTTTCGCCAGCCCGACATCGGATGGCTTATTTGTCGCATAGTTGATCGGAAAGACGTTCCCGTGGATATCGCTCGTTTGCAGAATGGTGATCGTTACGACTTCTGAAAAATTCAGCGCGGCTACCAGCAATACAGCCAGAAGAACCAGTGCCTTTTTCATGCAATCCCTCCTCAATTTTGAACTGCTGTCTGTTTTTTTGTTGCGCACTTCAACTTCCTTCACGAAGGCTACTGTATGACCTTTTTTGAGAGTTCAATCGCTTGAAGCGTATCCGTTGCCTAAGCGCTGGCTTTGTTCAAAGACAACAAGTCGATCCCTTGTTCCAAAGGCAACAGGATCGTCTTGTCTTCCCTGATTGAGAGACTCACTTTGGAACCTTCCGGGCAAAGGCGCTCTTTATGCAGTTCCGACTTGACCATGACTTCACCGAACTCGGTTTTGACATACGACTCGATGGCATTCCCCAGGTAGACGTTGGTTGTGAGCACTCCCGGAATCGCCGCCTTCCCGTTTTCGTGTATCTTTATCGACTCCGGCCGGCAGGCGATCGCATACTGATGCGACTCGTTCGGTGTGACCGTTTTTGAGACACGGATGGATAGTTTCTTGTCATAGAGTTCGACAACTCCGTTTCTTCCTTCCCAAACGATCACTTTTACGGGAAAATAGGCCATCTTTCCCATAAAAC
>CAZMHO010000018.1:23322-26699 GCA_964566085.1 uncultured Thermotogaceae bacterium
GGCTCTTCGTAAATATCGAAGGGTGTTCCGGTCTGGACGATCTTGCCGTTGTTCATTACGATCACCGTATCCGACAGCGTCATCGCTTCCGTTCGATCGTGCGTGACGTATATTGCGGTTATGCCCGTTTTTTGCTGTATCCGCCGTATCTCTACGCGCATCTGTTCGCGCAGAAGCACGTCCAGATTGGACAATGGCTCGTCGAACAGCAGGACAGAGGGTTCCACCACCAGCGCCCGAGCCAGGGCCACGCGCTGTTGTTGCCCCCCCGAAAGGCTGGAAGGCGGGCGTCCTTCGTACCCTTTCAAACCGACGAGATCCAGAATCGCGTTGACCCTTTCCCGTATCGCCGTAGCCGGGATCTTCCGCATCTTTAACCCATAACCGACGTTTTCCCCGACATTCATGTGCGGAAACAGCCCGTAACTCTGAAAAACCATTGCGGTATCCCGTTTCCAAGGGGGTATGTAGGTAATATCCTCATCGCCGATCTTGATCTTCCCTTTTGTGGGGTTTTCAAAACCGGCAATCATTCTCAAACTCGTCGTTTTGCCACACCCGGAAGGACCGAGCAGCGTCGCGAAAGTACCCGGCTCTATCAGGAACGAGACGTCGTTGACAGCGATGATCTCTTCGCCGGTAAAGCCTTTGAAGATTTTATAGACGTTTGTCAATGAAACAGAAGAGGCCGACACAGAATCACCTCGTAATAATGTTCTTTTGCATACTGGAAGACTTCCCGACCAAGAAGCGCAGTCCCCAAAACACGGCCAGAACAATGATCATTAATGTTGTGGCCAAGACGCTGGCCAACCCGAAACGCAGATTTTCCGAGAAATTATAAATTAGGATAGTGATGTGGTACCACTTCGCAGATATCAGGAAAATGACCGCGCTGACCGCCGTCATGGAACGCACAAAGGTGTAAGACAGGCTGGATAGGAAGGCTGGCCGGACGAGCGGCAGCACGATCGTGCGAAAGACTGTCGCCGTATCCGCGCCGAGAGACTGCGCGGCTTCCTCGATCGAAGGATCAATCTGCCTGAGCGTCGCGATACCGCTTTCTACCCCCACCGGCAGTTCGCGTATGATATAGTTGATGACGATGATAGCGGCGGTCCCGACCAGAAGCAGCGGAGGTTTGTTGAACGCGATGATAAAACTGATCCCGACCAGGGTTCCGGGGACGGCGTAAGGGATCATTACCAACGCCTGCATGAAGCCCTTCCCCGGGAAACGTTTTCTAACGACGATCATCGCGACGATCATCGCCAATATTCCCGCGATAGGAGTGGCAATCGCCGCTAACAGCGTCGTATCGCCGATCGCGTCTTTTCCACGCTGTAGGGCTTCAACGATATTGTCCAGTGTGAATCCGTAATCTATTCCCCAGTTTTTGACGAAACATCCCGCTACAATCGTGGCATAGAGCGAAAGTAAAAACCCGGATATCACGGTCATCAACAGGAAAAGGATTCTTTTAACGCCCGGGCTGACCACTTCCAATATCCGGCCGGATGGCTTTCCCGTTACGGTAACGTACGATTTTTTGCTGATCCAATACCGCTGCAATCCAAAGGCGAGAAAGGTCGGGATGAGCAAGAGGATGGACAGCGTCGCGCCGATGTCGAGGTGGTTCATTCCGGTCACTTCCATGTAGGCTTCGACCGAGAGAACCTTGTATTTTCCGGCTAAGATCAGCGGGTTTGCGAAATCCGCGATCGAGTTCGTAAAGACAAGCAGCCATGCGCTCGCGATTCCGGGAACGGATAAGGGGAGCGTAACCGTCGAGAAGACCTTCCACCGAGAAGCTTTCAGATTCATCGCCGCTTCTTCAAAGGTAGAGTCTATCGCCTCGAGGACCCCGCTGAGAACCATAAACGCAATCGGGAACATTCCCATCGTTTGCACGATCACCAGCCCGTCCAATCCGTAAATATCAACATTGGTAAACCCGAAGATTCTTCTTGTGATCAACCCGTAGCTCCCAAAGAGGAGGATCAGCGATAAGGTCAGCGAAAACGGCGGTGAGATCACCGGAAGCGTTGCCATCGTCGCAAAGAACTTTTTACCCCGAACGTTCGTGCGGGTCAGTGTGAAGGCGAACAGAAAACCGATCAGCGTCGAGGCCGTCGCCGTCAAAACGCCCAGCATGATGCTGCCCCACAACGCTTGCATATAATTACGATTACTCAGAACGAACTTCCAAACCTCAAAAGAGAAAACGCCATCCTTCAACACCGTCAAGCGAAAGGCTTGATACAAGGGAAAGGCAATGAACACCCCGACGATCAGAAAAACGATGAGAATCGTATAGACCAGCATTGGGTCTTTGCTGAAGGCATTCACGAACAAAATGCACACTAATAGGGTTATTAGAGCGATGGCAAAACCCGTCAAGAGACTTCCGTAGTTGCGAATCACGCTTCCGTCGTGAAGAAGGATCAAGGTTCCGGTAACGTAACCGAGTTCTTCGGAAACAATCGGAGTAAAGGAGATATAAACCGGACGTCCTTCCCATTCGACGCGCTTTGGATAGAAATAGACCTCTTCATAGTAGGTGCTTTCCAACCCGTAGGCATAGAAAGATAAGGACCGCGCCCAATCGAAGAAGGCTTGGTCTTCCTTCGACAAAAAAACCGGCCGAACCTCTTCGCCAAACTCCGCGTTTCCTTCGGAGATAAAGGGAAGGATATCCGGATACTGTTGCCGCGTGGCAGATGCCCAATGATCATAAGGACGCGGCGGCACCGATTGGGAAAGGAGCAACCCCGCCTCTTTCAACCTCTGGATGGAGATACTCGTAAACTCCGTTTCTAAAGTGCGGAATACCCAAACGATAAGGATTATACCGATCACGCTGAAAAGAATCGCTTTCACCCATTTGGCTTTCAACGATCAACCCCCTGCGTTCTCTGCTTTCATATTCTTGCATATATCTGCATTTCCGCCCCGTTGCTTACGGGAGAAAGAACAGAAAAAGGGCCTTGAAAGCCCTTTCTCTGAGGTGTCCAGTAAGTATTACCGCCCGATTTCGGCTGTCCAGCGCGCGGTGAGCCGATCCCGGTTCTCCGCATCCCAAACGAGATCCTGGTCAACGGTAAAAATGTCTTTAATCTGGATATAGACATCTGTGGTCGGCGCTTCCGGAGAGAGCGGAATAACGTACCAAGAGGCGATGATACCCTGGGCCTTAGGGCCAAGAACCCAGTTAAAGAGCTTCTTTGCCTCAACCGGTTCTTTCCCGCCCTTCACTAAGGACATCGCAGCGATTTCGAAACCGGTCCCGTCCAAGGGCAAGGTAATCTCGACCGGCGCGCCGCCTTTCACCAGGCGAACAAGATCGTGCAAATACCCGATGGCGACGGGCGTTTCCC
>CAZMHO010000019.1:0-18813 GCA_964566085.1 uncultured Thermotogaceae bacterium
TAAAGCATTCATCCACGAAGGTTACGCGCCGGCGCGCAGAAGAGCGAAGGGGGCTTTTTGGAGTGGGCAAGTTCCAAGCGGTTTGCGTTAGAGAGGCTCTCTCACAGCCGTACCCGGTCTCCTCGGGAACTTTTCCGGCGTTTTTTTCCGTTTCCTGTAAACTAAAAGGTAATGATGATACGCCTCTCCCTTGTAGGAGAAAGTATAGGGCAAGACTTCCGGGGAATCCCATCCAAGTATCCGACAAGCGCGTTCCGATCTTTCCATCTCCTGGAGATACTTGGGGCCTTTAAAGAAGTACGCTTTCCCACCGACCGCCAATAACGGCGCAGCATATTCCAAAAGAGTGGGCAAGCCCCCGACGGCCCGAGAAAAAACGGCATCAAACGACTCCGGCCGTCCCGCCGATTCGATGCGGTCCGCGACCACCTCGCATCCGCTCAGACCCAGTTGGTCGACCACCCGTTGCAAAAACACCGCTTTCTTTTTCTCGGATTCGTAGAGCGTGATCGATGCCTTCGGAATACACAGTTTAAGGATGATGCCGGGAAAACCGGCGCCCGAACCGATATCGACGCCTTTCCCCGTAAACTCTATATTGTTGGCAAGGAACGGGATCGCGATGTCCCGCGCATGCTTGACCAGGATTTCTTCGCGATCGGTAAATCGAATCAGGTTTTGACGGTGATTCTCTTCGATGATCATATCCACATAACGCTCGAGAGTGGCTTCCGCTTCTTGGGAAAAAGTACGCATTTCATCCTCCTATCCACCCGATAAGTTAATTATAGCATAAGTTAAGGGGGAGAGGGGTGTGTCTTCTGGGTTCTTTGAGTAAAAACCGTATTACGTGCTATAATTGCGAACACAAAAAGGATAACTGACCTGATCGTTCCTGTTTTACGCGTATCGCTCTGAAAATGGAGGCATGTTTATGGAACCGTTGTCGAAAACCTATGATCCCCAAGGGATCGAGAATAAGTGGTACACATCCTGGAAAGCGAACGGTAGTTTCAAACCTTCCGGCGCGGGGGACCCCTTCGTCATCGTCATTCCTCCGCCCAACATCACCGGGAAATTGCATATGGGCCATGCCCTGAATATGACGCTTCAAGACATCACGGTACGGTTCAACCGGATGATGGGCAAAAACACCCTATGGCTTCCCGGCGAAGACCATGCGGGGATCGCCACGCAAGGGGTCGTTGAAAAGATGCTGCGGGAAAAAGGAACCTCACGCGATGACGTGGGACGCGAGGAGTTCCTTCGGATTACGTGGGAATGGGCAAACGAGTATCGCGAATATATTAAGAAGCAGATCGAATGGATCGGATGCTCGGTGGATTGGGAGCGCGATCGGTTCACCCTGGACGAAGGATTGAACCGCGCCGTCAGAAAGGCCTTCGTGGAGCTTTACAATAACGGGTTGATCTACAAAGGGAAGTACCTCGTGAATTGGTGCTCTCGGTGCGGTACAGTGCTTTCGGACGAAGAGGTCGAGCACGAAGAGGAAAAGAGCCATCTTTGGTACATTCGGTACCCGCTGAAAGGGGAGGATCAAGGTTTGATCGTCGCGACCACTCGTCCTGAGACGATGTTAGGGGACACAGCCGTGGCGGTGAATCCCTCGGATGAACGGTATAAAGGCTGGATCGGAAAGACCTTGCTCTTGCCGATCGTCAACCGTGAAATTCCGATTGTTGCCGATCATTTCGTAGATCCGCAGTTCGGAACAGGCGCCGTGAAGGTAACGCCCGCCCATGACCCGAACGACTATCAGATGGCGATTCGCCACAACCTCCCCTTGGTGGAAGTGATTGACGACCGCTCGAAAATGTCCTCGGAAGCAGGTGTTTTTGCAGGGCTCTCAACGCTCGAAGCGAGAAAGCAAATCGTCGAGCGTCTCGAATCGGAAGGCTTTTTAGTTAAAATAGAAGATTACAGCCACTCGGTCGGGCACTGTTACCGGTGTTCCGCCACGATCGAACCCCGTCTCTCCGATCAGTGGTTTGTCCAGATGAAACCGCTCGCCAGGCGCGCGATTGAGGTCGTCGAAAACGGCCGCGTGAAGTTTCACCCCGATCGTTGGAAAAAGGTATACCTGAACTGGATGAACGAGGTGCATGACTGGTGCATCTCCCGGCAACTGTGGTGGGGGCATCGCATCCCCGTCTGGTACTGTCAGGATTGCGGGCATCCGAATGTGGCGGAAGAATATCCGAGGCAGTGTGAAACATGCGGCTCTTCCCGATTGATCCAGGATGCCGATGTCTTGGACACCTGGTTCTCTTCGGGGTTGTGGCCTTTCTCCACCCTGGGGTGGCCGGACCAAACCCCCGATCTCGACACCTATTACCCTACTTCTCTGTTGAGCACCGGCTTCGATATCATCTTTTTCTGGGTCGCCCGTATGATCGTCATGGGGTTAGAGTTTATGGAGGAAATCCCATTTAGGGATGTTTACATCCACCAGTTGGTGCGGGACAAAAAAGGGCGGAAGATGAGCAAGTCGTTGGGGAATGGGATCGATCCGATCGAAGTGATCAAAACCTATGGTGCCGACGCCACGCGCTTTTCGCTGGCGATCATGGCCTCCCAGGGCAGCGATATCCGATATGACGTGAAAAGCATCGAAACCTATCAGCATTTTGCCAATAAACTGTGGAATGCCTCTCGGTTCGCGCTGATGAATCTGGATTCGGGAAACACGGAGACGGCTCTTTCTATCGCTCCGGATCAATGTACGCTGGCAGACGGTTGGATTCTGTCTTTGTTAAACGAAACCATCCGCAAAGTGACCGACTATCTACGGAACTATGATTACAATTTCGCCGCAAAGACAGTCTACGAGTTCTTTTGGAATCAATTTTGCGATTGGTACCTGGAATCCGCGAAACCGGTCCTGTACGGGGAGGGCGGGCAAAAGCGGAATACCCGCGCGGTCCTGGCTTACGTTCTGGACCGGAGCATTCGAATCCTCCATCCATTTATGCCCTTCATTACCGAAGAGCTATGGCAGCATCTGCCGATCGAAAAGGAGGTCGCCTCATTAATCGTCGCTCCGTGGCCGGAAGAGAAACCGGAACATACCTTCCCGGAAAAGCAGGCCCGTTACGAGGCGCTCATCGAAGAAATTCGGGGAATCCGGAATCTGCGGGCTCAATTCCAAGTCCCGCCCTCTCACAAGTTTAACGTCGCAATCCGATTTTTAGGCGAACCGGGAACCGCGTTATTGGAAGAAGAAACGGCTTATATTCGATTTTTGGCTAACGTTGAAGCGGTAACCGTCGTCGATCAAAAACCCGGAAAATCCGCGACCGCCTTCGTCGATTCCTCCCGCGAGATCTATGTAATATTGGGAGAGGCTATCGATTGGGTGGAAGAACGCAAACGCCTCGAGAAAGAGATCGAAAAGACACAGGTCGACCTCCAACACGCTCAGGCCAAGTTGAACAACCCGCATTTTATAGCGCGCGCGGAAGCGGAGGTCGTCGATGAAGCCCGGATGAAAGCGGAAGAAGCCCAGAAAACGCTTCAGCGGTTGGATCTTTTGCTAAAAGATTTTCGTACCGCATAGCCTGATAAGGAACGATAGCGTGAGAGAAGAAAAAAAAACGGGGACGATGACCTTAGTGGCTTCTCCGATCGGTAATTTGGAGGATTTTTCCTTCCGAGGCGTTCGGACCTTGAAAGAAGCGGACTTCATCCTGGCGGAAGACACCCGCCGTTCGCTCATTTTGATCAACCACTACGAAATCGGGAGAAAAGCGATCCTCTCCTTTTCCGAGCAAAAGATAGAACGAAAATTGAGCGCCGTCATCGAGCGGTTGCGAAACGGAGAAAACGGGGTCCTGATTACGGACGCCGGAATGCCCGCCGTGGCGGATCCCGGTTCGAAACTGATGAAGGCGTGTCATGAGCATCGCATCCCCGTAGACGTCATTCCGGGGCCCAGCGCGGTCGTCAGCGCCTTTGCATGCTCCGGGTTCTCAGGCTCCTTCATATTTGAGGGGTTTTTACCCCGTGCAAAACGCTTGAAACGGCTCCTGGCAACCTTTACGGAAGAGGAAAGAGCGATTGTGTTTTTCGAGTCGCGCTATCGCATTAAGGACACGCTCGGATTGATCGAGCTGATCTTGGGAGACCGACAGATTTTCATCGCCAAAGAAATGACGAAGGTTCACCAAACGTTTTTTTACGGTCGCGTATCCGAAGTCAAAGCGGCTTTTGAAGGAGAAGCGCAAGGAGAATATACCTTAGTGTTGGGAGGTAGAGAGACGAATGGTGGATAACGACGGTTTATCCGCAACGGAGGCTCCGACCAAATATACGGAACTCGAAAAATCGCTTCGGAAGTTAGCCGCCTGGATCAAAGCGGAAGGAAGAAAAGTGATCAAAGAAGGCAACTATAAGATCACGCCCGCTCAGTTCGATGTGCTTCAGAGGGTTTATTGGGGCGATTCGACGATGTCCAATCTGAGTAATCGGCTCGGAGTCGCAAAAAGCACGATAACGGGATTGATTATAAAACTCAAGAATGCCGGTTACATCGATTACTCGGTTTTGGAAGAGGACCACCGCGTGCGAAAGGTCGTCATCACCCCGAAGGGAAAATCCTTAATTCAGGAGGTGATTCGCCGCAGAATTCTATTCGTTGAACGTTTGTTCGTAACGGTCGATCCGTTCTTAACCGACGAGTTTCGGAAAGTGCTGCGTATCGTCAATAATACGCTGGATATGAACGAAGCGAATGAATCGCGCACGACGTAAACGCATCATAATGACATAAAGCAGATAAGGAGGTTTTTATCACCGATGAAGATCAAAGAAGGAGCCATCATCGCCGGCGTTTCGGCGCGGCATCTGCACCTCTCGCAACCCCATCTCGAAATCCTTTTTGGGTCCGGCGCCTCGCTGACCAATTACAAAGACCTGCGGCAACCGGGGCAGTACGCTTGCGATGAAAAAGTCACCATCGTCGGTCCAAAAGGGGCTTTCGAGAATGTGCGCGTGTTAGGTCCCGTCAGAAAGGACACCCAAATCGAAATCAGCATGACCGACTCTCTGAAGTTGGGTTTGACGCCCCCGATCCGTGATAGCGGCGATATCGAAGGGACGCCGGGAGTCGAACTGATCGGCCCCAAGGGAAGCGTAAAGCTGGACAAAGGCTTGATCATCGCGAAGAGGCACATCCACATGCTCCCGGAAAATGCGGAGTATTACGGGGTTAAAGATAAAGACTTGGTGGCCGTTTTTTGCGATACCCAGGGTCGAAAGGGCATCCTGATGGACGTGCTGATCCGTGTCAGTCCGAAGTTCGCGCTGGAATTCCACGTGGATATAGACGAATCCAACGCCGTCATGCTCAGAACCGGCGATCTGATTCATATCGTCGCGCTATGACCGCCAAAAAAGGAACCGTCAGTTGATGGTTCCTTTGCTTATTCTGCTCTCCGTGAAACCGTTTCTCTACGGAGTGGTTAAGGCAGTTTCGATCGCTTTCAGGATCACTTTGCTGCTATAGGTGGCGCCGCTGACGACGTCAACCTTTAAAGACTGGCTTTCGATGACCCGCTGCGGAAGCGTCTCCGCATCCTTGCCTTTGCCGTTCACATGCTCCAACAGGTCGATCTTTACAATCTTGTGATCTTGAACCGTCACGCGCACGCGCGCGGTTACCGGGAATGATTCGTATCTCCCTTCATAAACGCCGTCTCCACGTCGCGAAAGATCGACTGTTTTAATCTCGATCGCGGCTAATCGAGTCAGGTTCTCTTCAATCTTTCGGTAGGCAATTACCCCGGCAATGACGATCGCTAAGGCGATAACGGCGATCGCAAGCAAAATCCATCGCGTTCTCTTCTTCATCGTTTTCTTCCCCGAACCCTTGCGTTCGGACTCCTTTCTGATAAATACCGGGTGATTATACCACACCCACTTTCAAGGACCGGTCTTGTTTCTCAAATACGCCCCATAACTTGACACACATGATCGTAAATCTGTTTCGGAAGTGGAAGCGCGGCAAACCGGCTTCTAACCCACCCGCGTCAAAGAATATGTTATACTACGCGAAACATGGGCTCAGGGAGGTTAGAAGTGATCCGTCCCGCAACACTCCGAGACACGCCGGATATTGCCGGCATCATCGTCGCCTGTTGGCAAAACGCATTTTTCGGGATCGTTGATCCGGAATACCCAAAGACGTTGAAACCGGAGACTTTCATCCGAAGGGTGCAGGAAAACCTGGAACAGCAAAGAGAAGTCCTCTTCGTGAAAACGATCGAAGATCGCGTTGTCGGATTCATCTCTGGCAGACAGTTGGACGGATACTACGATTGTGAAACCGTCGGTTTTTATATCCTCCAGGAGTATCGCAAACTCAAGATCGGGACGGCGCTGTTTCTTCGCTTGGCGCGCCATTTTTGGGAAGACCATCGAAAACGGATGATCCTCTGGACGTTGTTGGGCGCGGAAAACAACTGTTTCTACACCGGTATGGGTGGGAAAGACGCCTTACGCAAGACGCTGACGATCGGGGGGAAAGACTACCTCGGAATCGGGTACGGCTTCGATTTGGCGACGCTTTCCATCACGCGGGATACCCAAAGCGATCCCTTGCGTGAAAAACCATTGGAAGAGATGGATCGGTACGAACTGGGAAGGCTTTTCCCAATCCTCCTCTGTGATCATCGCCCGGAGTGGAAAGGCCTGTATGAAGCGGAAAAAACACACATCGAAGAGGCGATAGGCGCCGAGACGATCTTTCGGATCAACCATATCGGCAGCACGGCGGTACCCGGATTGGCGGCAAAACCAACGATCGATGTTTTGTTAGAAATCGTACCCGTTGCCGACATCGAGCGTCTCATCCGGCAGATGAAGCACCATGGTTTCCGATATGGACCGCAACCGGAGAACCCGGCGCCGCATATCCTCTTCAAAAAAGGGTACTCCGAACATGGCTTCTCCGGTCAGGCAGTTCACGTACACGTCCGATATCCCGGAGACTGGGGAGAACTCTACTTCCGGGACTACTTGCGGCTCTATCCTTTGGTCGCGAACGCCTATGCCGATCTCAAACGCGCGCTCTGGAAACGGTTTGAGTTTGATCGGGAAGCCTATACCTCGGCAAAGGGCGATTTTATAGAAAGTCACACGCGCTCGGCCCGTGAGGAGTTTGGGCAGAAGTATTTGCCTTAAAAATTTCAAGCAATGCCGTACGAGAGCTTTGCCGGTTGCTATCGGCCAATCCGAAAGGGGGAATGGAATATGTGGTATGAGGGTTTTTTCGGCAATGCGGTCATTAAAGGGGTTCAATCGATCGCCAACCCGTTTTTCGACGCGTTGTTTGTCGGTATTACCCTAATGGGGGAAGAAACCTTTTTCATGCTGATCGCCGTATTTATCTTCTGGTGCTGCGACAAACGTCTGGGATACAAAATGGGATTCGCGTTTTTTACCGGCGCCTTCGTGAACGGATTGATAAAATCCGCGCTGAAAGTCCCCCGGCCAATCGGAGAACCCGGCATTCGATCTCTTCGGATCGAGACGGCCGAGGGGTTCTCCTTTCCGAGCGGCCATACCCAAAACGCGGCGACGATTTGGTCGAGTATATTCCTTCACTTGAAAAAACGGTGGATAACGTTGTTAGGGAGCCTTCTGATTTTCCTGACCGCTTTATCCCGCCTGTATCTTGGCGTCCATCGTCCGCTTGACGTGCTCGTGGGCATCGTCGTCGGAATCCTTTGGACCGTCGGGTGCAACAGTTTTTTTCATTTCGTCGAAAAAACCGGCAAGAAAGCGCTCCTGTTCATTCTCATCCTTCCGTCTATCTTTCTCGCGATCCAGTCCAATACCGCAACCGGTTACAAGGTGCTTGGCGTGCTCCTCGCGTTCTTCCTGGGGTATATCGTGGAATCCCGCTATATCCGATTCGAAACCCGCGCGACGTTGCCCGTCCAACTCTTAAAGCTCGCGGTGGGAATCGGGGTCTTGTTTGCGTTGAAAGCCTTTGTGAAAATGCTACTCCCGGAATCGGTGATCAGCGACTTGTTCCGATATTTCCTGATGGGACTCTGGATCACCGTGATCGGACCGTATCTCTTCGTCAAGTTAACGAAAACGGGTCTTTCGGCGGCTACTCCGGCATAAGAGCTTTTGGTTTTTTACCCCGCAAACCCCGAACGAAGCGGATTATGCGCGCCAAAGCAGTTAAAAGAGCGTTCGGGCGATACGAAATCCGAGGTCGTTGCTGGAGCGTTCGGGTGAAGCGTGGTTCCGGTTCGCAATCCGAGCGCTTGGCGCGGCCTGAGACCATCCGCCGCCCCGAATCACCCGGGAGTAGGCTCTTTCCGGGCCGATCGGGTTCACCGCCACTATTCCCATGTAGGGCCCGTACCCATCATGGCACCATTCCCATACGTTGCCGCTTAGATCAAGCATTCCCTTCTCGTTCGGCATTTTTTCGCCGACCGGATGGCTCTGTTTCTCCGCGTTGGCGGAGTGCCATCCCACTTCCTCCAAAATGTCGCTTCCGGCGTAGATTCGTTCCCTGCCTTCGATGCCGGTTACAATATCCGAAGAACCTCCGCGCGCGGCATACTCCCATTCCGCTTCCGTCGGAAGGCGCCAGCCTGCCACCAGGGAGATGTCGTCCGTGAAGAGCCCGTTTCGATCCACAAGAGCCCCGGAAGCGTCATAGGCACGGGCATATCCGTCCCGGTCGCTCAACCAGTTGCAGTATGCGGCGGCATCACGCCAAGAAACGTTTATAACCGGCCGGTTGCCGCGGCCCCATCCCGAATCGTCGGGCACTGGGGCGTCTGTAGCGGTACAAAAGGCTTCATAGTCATCGAAGGTGAGTTCGGTAGGACTGATGAAAAAGTCATAGGTGAACACGACCCCATGGACCGGGCTTTCATCGACCCATCCCTCCCTCTCGTTCATCGTGTTCCCCATCCGGAAGGTTACAGGGACGAATGCCGCCTGCAACGAGAGATCATTCATGACCGAAAAACGGTATCGAATCTCCGTCGAAACGAGCCGGTCTCCATCGCGCCAACCGTCAAATCCGTACCCCGGAATCGGGTCCGCTTCTGCTGTAAACCATTTACCGCGTTCAAGCCATAGGGTTTGCCGGTGAGAAAACACGCTATGATCGAGGCGCACTTTACCTTTGTCGTATGGAACCGCGAAAACCTCCGCGCGATGCCGGGCCACCTCCTTCGTAGAAAACCGGAACTCCTCACTCATCACGCGAATAGCGTCTTGAACCACCATTTCCACTTTCCAAGTATAGGTGGTTCCGTATGACATCTCATAAGCGTCGATCCATCTATCCGTCCATTCGACAGGATCCCCGTAGTCTTTTCCTTCCTCCGCGACGTAAACCCGGTAATAGACCAGCGGCTCACAAGACCCGCATGTGCCGATGGTTCCGGGCGTAGCTGACCAAGTCAATACCAGGGCGTTCTCTTGGCCCGTCGCCCCGTTCTTGGGTGAAAGAAGCGCAACCGCGGGCGTTTCCTCCCGGTTGACACCGCCTGCCGTCACGATAGCGCATGCACAGATGAGGAACGCAAGAATCCCTCGTATTTTGCGACCCATCGTACCCCTCCTCTCCGCTCTCATACCAACTTACTGAGGGGATTATAGCACTTCTCACGCTGATCGCCCAGTTCAAGACACGATACACGGTCGGAAAACCGGCAAACCGTCAGCGGGCCCGCTAAGGAGCGACAAGCTTCCGCGTAGCTCCTGATCGAATAGAATTGACCGATTCTGATGATCGCAACCGATACTTGAATGTGGAACCATATGTTCAAAATTCAAAACCACCGCGGGCATTTTTACGTAGTCATCGCGGCGTAATGAACGGCGATGATTACGACGAAACGCGGGATGGATTATTATCCCCGGTGTCAGTGTCTAATAACCGTCTATTGTGCTATAATTCACTTGAAAACAAGAGGATTACCAAAATACATGAAAGGATGGATGAATTGTGGGCAAAAAAATGGTTACCATTGACGGGAATTACGCCGCCGCGCATGTCGCTTACGCGTATTCAGAAGTCGCCGCGATCTACCCGATCACGCCTTCTTCCACCATGGGAGAACTGATCGATCAATGGGCTGCGGAAGGAAGAAAGAACATGTTCGGGCATATCGTGAAGGTTTCCGAACTCCAATCAGAAGGGGGCGCATCCGGCGCGGTACACGGGGCGCTGCAGGGTGGGTCTCTTACCTCAACCTACACGGCTTCACAAGGTTTACTTCTCATGATCCCCAATATGAATAAGATTTCGGGAGAACTGCTTCCCGCGGTTTTTCACGTTTCCGCCCGCACGGTGGCGGCGCATGCGTTGTCGATTTTCGGGGACCATTCCGACGTGATGCATTGCCGCGCGACCGGATTTGCCTTATTGGCTTCTTCCGGTGTCCAAGAAGTACACGACCTGGCCATCGTCGCGCATCTCTCGGCTTTAGACTCCTCTGTTCCGTTTCTGCACTTCTTCGACGGCTTCAGAACCTCATCGGAGATACAGAAAGTTGAACTGCATGATTACGAAGACCTGGCCAAATTGATCAACCGAGACCGCATCCGCGCCTTCAAAGAAAAAGCGCTCCGGCCGGAACGTCCGGTAACGCGTGGCACGGCGCAAAACCCCGATGTTTTCTTCCAGAGCCGAGAAGCCGCCAACCAATACTTCGACAGAGTCCCTTATATCGTTAAAGAGAACATGAGAAAAGTAAGCCAACTGACCGGTCGCAACTACAACCTGTTCGATTACGTGGGCGCTCCCGACGCCGATCGCATCATTATCGCGATGGGCTCCGGAACCGACATCGTCGAAGAAGCCATGAGATACCTAATCGCCAAAGGAGAAAAGGTCGGATTGCTGAAGGTCAGGCTGTACAGACCGTTCAGCGTTGAACACTTACTGGCGGCTATTCCCTTGACCGTCAAAAATATCGCCGTGTTGGATCGGACAAAAGAACCCGGTTCAGCGGGAGAACCGTTGTTTGAGGACATTAAGTTTTCCTTCTACGGAAGGGAAAACGCCCCCCATATTGTTGGCGGCCGTTACGGACTCAGTTCGAAGGACTTTACGCCCGCTCAGGCGATCGCCGTGTTCGACAACCTGAAAGGCGTCCAGCCGAAAGATCATTTCACGGTTGGTATCGTTGACGACGTCACTTACACCTCTCTCCCAGTCGAAGAAATCTCCACCGAAGACCCGTCCGTCAAGCGCTGTATCTTCTGGGGATTCGGCTCTGACGGGACCGTCGGCGCGAACAAGAACTCCATCAAGATAATCGGCGATCATACCGACATGTACGCTCAAGGATACTTCGCCTATGACTCCAAAAAGTCCGGCGGAGTCACGATCTCCCATCTGCGCTTCGGTCCGAAACCGATCAATAGCCCCTATCTGATACAGGAAGCCGACTTTGTCGCCTGCCACCGACCCGCTTACGTCCGCATCTACGACATGGTTCGCTGCCTGAAAAAAGGCGGCATCTTCTTGATGAACTCCGGCTGGACGACGGAAGAGCTCGAACGCGAGCTCCCCAATAAAATGAAACGTTCTTTAGCCCGAAAACAAGCGAAGTTCTACAACATCGACGCCTTCAAGTTGGCGGAGTCCATCGGAATGGGTGAGCACATCAACACCATTATGCAAGCCTCTTTCTTCAAACTGGCGGACATCATCCCCTTCGAAGAAGCGCAAGACTATATGAAGAAAGCGATAGAGAAAACTTATTCGAGAAAAGGACAAGAAGTTTTGGACAAGAACTGGAAAGCGGTCGATGTCGGGGCCAGCGGTTTGACGGAGATAAGGATCCCGGCCGAATGGGCAAATTTACCGGACGAAGAAGCGGAACCATCCTGCAAACCGGCCTTTGTAACCGATGTGGCAGAAGTGATGAATCGGCAGGAAGGCAACGACCTACCCGTTTCCGCTTTCACCATAGATGGCACCTTCCCTTGCGGAACCACCCAATACGAGAAGCGCGGAATCGCCGTAAAAATCCCGCAATGGATATCGGATAAGTGCATCCAGTGCAACCAGTGTGTCATGGTCTGTCCCCACGCCGTTATCCGCCCGATTCTGATGACCAACGCAGAAGCCGCCGCCGCTCCCGAGACCTTAAAGGCCCTCACACCCAACAATCCGAAGATCAAGAACGATTATAAGTTCACCATGCAAATCAGCGGGCTCGACTGTACCGGATGCGGAAACTGCGCCGATGTCTGTCCGAAAAACGCGCTTGAGATGGTCGATTTCGAAACCGCTATCGACCTGAACCAGAAAAATTTCATGATCACCAACCACATCCCGGTTAAAAACCCTTTAGGCGACGCGATGTGGAACACGGCGATGTTCAATCAGCCACTCTTCGAATACCATGGCGCCTGCGGAGGCTGTGGAGAAACGCCGTACATTCGTTTGCTGACCCAGCTCTTCGGAGAACGGATGGTCGTTGCCAACGCAACCGGTTGCTCTTCAATCTATGGAGGAAGCGCCCCTTCCACGCCGTACTGCACGAATGCCCAAGGAAAAGGGCCCGCTTGGGCGAATTCGCTGTTCGAAGACAACGCCGAGTACGGTTACGGGATCTCGCTCTCCATCCGCACAACCCGCGACAAAATCGCCCAGTTGATGGAGGAAGCCATTCAAAACGGTTTAGAGGAAGAGACGAAAGTGGTCTTTGAATCCTGGGTCGCCAAACGAGAAGACGCGGAAGAAACGAAAAAAACGGATAAAGAACTTCGCTCCGCCCTCGCGCGGGCGATTTCCAAGGCCTCCGGCGCGAATAGAAAGTTATTGAACGAGATTGGCGAACTGAAGGACTATTTCGTGAAGAAATCCGTATGGATCATCGGCGGAGACGGTTGGGCCTACGACATCGGGTACGGCGGATTAGACCACGTGATGGCCTCGGGAGAAGACATCAACGTTCTTGTTCTTGATACCGAACTCTACTCCAACACCGGCGGTCAGGCTTCAAAGTCCACCCCGACAGCCGCGATCGCCAAATTCGCCGCCGCTGGAAAACCGGCGAAGAAAAAAGAGCTCGGATTGATGATGACCACCTACGGGTATGTCTATGTCGCGCAAATCGCCTTGGGAGCCAATATGAACCAGGCTTTCAAAGCCTTCAAAGAAGCCGAGGCTTATAAGGGCCCATCGATCATCATCGCTTACTCCCCGTGTATCAACCATGGATTGAAAGCGGGTATGGGCTTCAGCATCGAAGAAGAGAAAAAAGCGACCGCCTGCGGATACTGGCCGATTTGGCGATATGATCCGAGATTGGAAGAAGCCGGTAAAAACCCGTTCCAGTTCGACGGTCCGAAAGAGCTCGACGGCAAGTTCCAGGAGTTCTTGCAAAGCGAAGTGCGGTTCTCCTCGCTCGCCCAAATGTTCCCGGATCGGGCGGAATGGCTGTACAAAAAAGCGGAAAGCGACATGATCTATCGCTACAACCGCTATAAAAAAATGGGAGAATAACCGATTTTCGATCGTTTCTATGACCGGCCGAAAGGCCGGTTTTTTTATTGCGCGTTTACGGCGGGAAAACGTTCGGAAATCCAAACAGTCATGTCTCGCAAATCTCTTATTTTTACGGAAATGAACTTTAGTCGGGCATGAGAAACCTTTATACCTACTGGAACCATGCGGCTATAGAGAAATCTTATCTCATAAGAAAGCTTTGTGAGGGTTCAGCTCAAACCGTTTTCCCCGTCGGATGGCACATTCCTTTCAGAACCAGGGGGTTAGAAACGAAGACAAGGCGCTTCGAGATACCAGACTATGCTATAATTGCCTAAGACCTGATGCTCTGGGGGGGGTGGAACGATGGTCTGGAAACTGTTATTTGGGAGCGCGTGTTGTTATCTATATGGTTCGATCCCCTTTGCTTACATGTTTACCCGCTGGTTTTCGGGGAAAAACCTTATAGAATATGGGTCGGGGAATGCGGGCGTGGCAAACGCTTTTCGGGCCGGAGGCCTTCGAGCCGGTTATTTAACGGTGGCCGCCGAGCTTTCAAAAGCCTTACTCCCGGTTTTAATTTCGGGATATTATTCGAATCGCAGCTTGACTCTCACCCTCGCCTGGGTCTTTTGTTCTCTTTCAGGAACGATATATCCGGTTTTTTTTCGCTTTCGGGGAGGGCGCGGGCGAACCGTTGCAGGATGGGCCACTCTGTTCCTCTCTCCCCTCGTGGCAATCGCGATCGGTATTCTCTGGCTGATGGTCTCCTTCTTGTTTAAAAAGCCGCATCTTTCCTTTCTGATCGCCGCGTTCGCCTATCCGTTCATATCGTTACTCATCAGCATGAAATGGCCTTTCTTTTTCTTTGGACTCGGAGTTTCGACCGTGTTTCTTATCAGCAGTTCGAAATCGAAAAATGAGTTTGAACGCTATCACGTCTTTGAACGCTTGGAGGAATGGAATTGGGGTAAAGGCCGGAACGCTTAACTATCGCATCCTTCCGCTGTCGAAGGTTCAAAGAGAAGGATTCGGCGCCAAGATCGACCATTGCGCGTTTTTATATCGGCATCGATTCCGGATCCCGGAGTCGTATATCCTATTAAAAACAGACACGGCCGATAAAAGCCCGAATCTCGAAAAATGGCTGCATTCAGACCGCTCCTATGTCTTACGGTCTTCCGCTTCGGTAGAGGACCGTTTGGACCGTTCCTATGCCGGGCAATTCGATTCTTTTCTGAACCTCTCCTCAACGAAAGAGATCGAAAAAAAATTGCGGCTGCTTTTCCAACAACCCCTGAACCGTAGAGTCGAAGCCACTCAAGCTCAGTCACAGGATAGAGGACCGATCGTTATGCACGCGCTTTTGCAGGAGATGATCCATCCCCGTTACTCCGGCGTCGTTTTTAGCCGAAACCCGTTGACCGGCCTCGACGAGATCATTATCGAATACACCGAAGGGCATAACGCCAGGATCCTGCAAGATGGGCAGACACCGTTCCGCGCGATCTACAAGTGGGGGGAGTGGAAAGAAACGCCGCGTGGGTTCGATTATCATCTCGAATTCCTTACCGAGATCATCCAAGAGGTGAAAAGGGCTAAAAAAGAGTTCGGTGCGGACGTGGATATGGAATGGGCGTTCGACGGCCAGTCGATCTATTGGTTGCAGCTCCGAGAGATCACCACGGGGAAGCGGCAGTCGATCTACTCCAATCGCATTTCTAAAGAAATGTTGCCGGGCATGATCAAACCGCTGGTTTGGTCGATCAATATCCCGGTGGTCAACCAATCATGGAAAGACCTCTTCGTGGAGCTGCTCGGGCCAAACGACCTCGATATCTTCCGTTTGGCCCGATCCATCCACTATCGGGCATATTTCAACATGGGCGTTCTCGGAGACTTGTTTGAACTTCTGGGAATGCCACGTGAACTCCTGGAGATACTCTTGGGAATAGAAAACACCGGAAAAGAGCGGCCGAAGTTCCGCCCCGGCTTCTCTATCGTTCGACATCTGCCGAGGTTGTTCCGATTCGTTTTAAAATCGTTGTCCATCAAAAAACGGATTATCGCGTTTTTATCCGAATACGAAGTTATTTTCCAGAGCTTGGATCTGAAAGGCCCCTCGTCTTATTCGATGGAGCAGTTGGTCGAGCGGATAGAAACGCTGAAAGTCAGGTGTACGGAAGCCTCTTACTTTAATATCGTCACGCCCCTGCTTAGCGCCTTCTATTACAATTATCGCTTGAGTAAAGCAATAGAAACCGAAAATTTACGTCTGGAAGACATCGACTTCTCGGAGGTAGAAAACCGGATCGCCGATATTCAACCGGCCGTTTGGCTCCAAGAAATAAAAACCGTTTATGATGGCATCGAGAAAAAAGAGCAAGTGCGCGTGGAAGAAGACAATCTTATTATCCCCGAAATGGATTTACAAGCCAATCGGTTTCGACGCTTATTCCGAGAACTCATACGCAAGTTCGGCCATCTCAGCGACAGCGGCAACGATTTTTCGACGGTTTCATGGAAAGAGGATCCCGCATCTGTAATGAAACTCATCCTATCTCTTGCATCTGTTCCTGAAAAGGTTTCCAAGAAAGGACCGGAGGCGTTTACATCTCACGCGACCGCGAGAAAATACGAAAAAGCTTGCGACTTTCGGGTATTGAAAGAACGGGTCAGTTTTTTATACACTTACGGTTACAGCCTTTTCCGGCCTTTGTTTCTTGAGATCGCCCGTCGCATAAAAGACAAAGGATTTTTGAAGAACGAAACCGATCTATTTTTCCTCTCCTACGAAGAGGTGAAAAGGTTTCTCGCAGAACGAAACGCCAAAGAGATCGCCACGATCATTAACAAGCGCAAAACAGATTTTGAGGAATTACAGGATGTCGAAATGCCGGAGGTAGTCTTCGGAGATGACCTGCCGACCGTTTACCCTAAAGGGGGACCCCAAAGCATGATGAAAGGCGTGGGCGTCTCGAGCGGGTATGTTGAAGGGCCGGTCAAAGTCCTTAAAACCACAAAAGATGCCAGTAAAGTGGACAAAGGCGATATCATCGTCATTCCTTTTTCGGATATTGGATGGACACCGACGATTTTGAAGGCCGGAGGCGTCATTTCCGAAGCGGGCGGCCTTCTGTCCCACGCCGCGATCATCGCGCGGGAATACCGAATACCGGCGATCGTCTCCGTTTCCGGAGCGATGAATCTGAAAGATTCGATGCGCGTTTCCCTTAACGGTATCTCCGGGGAGGTCGCCATTCTGCGGGAGGAAACTTCCCGCGCGCGGCCCCCGGAAGTTTCCGCCGCAAAACAGTACCGCGGATGATCGGTTAACGGCTTTCGATCTTGCCCAAGGTATCCGCTGAGAGGATCGCCGAATAAACCGAGGCCGGCGTCACGTCGAAGGGCATATGGAAGACGGTCTCTCCCGGCGCGCAAGAGCGTTCTGCCACCTGCATCAACTCTTCCGGATTCGGGTTCGCAATTCCCAGATCGTTCAGCGTGACCGGCAACCCGACGGATCGGCAAAAACCCAACACCTCTCGTATCTCCGAGATGGGCGCGTTTTCCAAGACCAGTTGGGTAAGGGTTCCAAAAGCAACCTTCTCACCGTGGTATCGGCTCCCGCAAGCTTTGATGATCGTCAATCCGTTATGGATCGAATGGGCGGCGGCTAATCCCCCGCTTTCGAAACCGATCCCGCTGAGAAAAGTATTCGCTTCGATGATGTTTTCAAGCGCCGGCGTCACCACATGATTTTCCGCCGCGGCTTTTGCCTTCACCCCGTCTTCTAAAAGGGTCCGATAACAGAGTTCGGATAAAGCGCCGGCGGCTAAGGTCTGCTTTCCCCCTGCCATTGTGTCCGCATCCGATCGGAAGCATGCGCGCGCTTCGAAATAGGTGGCCAGCGCATCTCCCATCCCTGCTACGATTAGCCGAGCCGGGGCGCGGGCGATGATTTCGGTATCAACCACAACCCTATCCGGGTTTCGGGGGAGATGTAGGATCTCGCTGAACACCCCTTCTTCGGAGTAGAGGATGGAAAGCGCGCTGCACGGGGCATCAGTTGAAGCGATCGTCGGCGCGACAACGACCGGCGCGCGTTCATAGAAAGCTACCGCTTTGGCGGCGTCGATGATCTTGCCGCCCCCGACACCCACCATGACGGCGCATGCTTCTTCTCGATAAAGGGCGCGTACGCGTTCGACTTCCGCGCGGGAACACTCCCCCCGAAACACGCCGAAAACGAGCTTGGCCGGGCTGTCCCGAAAACTCTCTCGGATATCTTCCTCCACCCGCTTCAATCCGCCGTTACTGACCAAAAAGAAAAAAGACTCGCCTAAACCGGCCATATGACTCGCGATTCGTTTCATTTCGCCATACCCTTGGATATATTTTCCGGGACCGATGATCGTTCTCGTCATAGAATCTGCTCCTTTCGCCTCGTTTAAACCGGATTCCCGGGCCTCTTCCTATACCGGGGGTTCCCCGTTCGCGTGGGCTACGCCTGTTCCCCCTATTATACCCTACGGTTTCGCGAACCTCCTTTCTCTGTCAACGGCTTGCCGTCGCAAGACCCATTCACGAGCAAAAGACCGATTATTCTATACATAACTTTCTTTATTTAATGCTTCTTTCATCGTGGTATAATTGCTCGCCGCCGTTCGTTGTCGCGTAAGAGGGGAACGGACCGGCGCGAGGTTATCGGGGTTTTCGGCGCGGCGCTGGCGACGGTCATCTCTACGACCGTTGCGTTTGTTATTGGTTTTTGGCTGTTGTTTTCGGGAAAACGAGGGGTTAAACCCTCTCTAAAAGGATTGCTCAAACTGGATTGGAGCATCGATTCCAAATTACTGAGCATCGGACTGCCGACGGGAATCGAGATGCTCTTCCCGGATCTGATTATGAACATGTTTATCGACGACCCGGAGGTGATTGCGCTCGGAACCACGATGATCCGTATCTTAAGCCTCAGTTTTCTTTTTTTAGCTGTCTTTTTCGGTTTGGGGTCTGCTTTTGGCGGCGCCGGGTATATGCTTCCGTTCACGACGTCCAGCGTCATCAGCCGCTGGGGAATACAGGTTCCTTTGCTCATCCTCTTTAACATCGTGTTGAAAATGCCGATAGAACACATTTGGATCGCTTTGGCCGTCTCCGAAATCAGCGAATCGATCATTATGGTTCTTGCCTATCGTCAAGGCAAATGGAAGACTAAACGGGTATAAACCGATAAAGACCTCTGTTGATTCGTACAACGGGCGCGTAAAATCCGTTTTTTCTGGTATGATAAGGAGATCGGATGAAGGAGG
>CAZMHO010000019.1:18823-20449 GCA_964566085.1 uncultured Thermotogaceae bacterium
TCGATGCGCGAAAAGATGGCGGTTAATCTGATGTGGTTTCGCAGGGATTTGCGTTTGGAAGACAATCACGCCCTTGCTTACTGTTCTTCTCAACCGATCGGATTTGTTCCTTTGTTCATCTTGGATCCGGAAATCCTGGAGCGCAAAGGCTTATCGCAACGGCGGGTAGATTTTTTACGGCAGTCGCTGGATCGGCTGAAAGGTCTCTTCTCGGAGCAAAAAAAGGTCTTCCATATCCTATATGGTAAACCGGTCTCGGTGTTCCGAGAACTCTGCCGACAAAACACCGTCGCGGCTATTTGCTTGAACCGGGATTACGAACCCCACACCTTGCGCAGAGACACAGAAGTCGAAGGGATGGGGAATCAAATCGGCGTACCGGTCTTGACTTTTAAAGACTCCGTCCTACACGAACCAAAAGAGATCACGAAAGAAAACGGCGATCCTTATCAGGTATTCACCCCCTATTACCGTCAATGGCTGCGTTTGGAAAAAGAGCCTCCGTTCTCCTCCGGGTTATGGCGGTCATTAACCCCCTTCTCGATTCCTTCCGGGTTGCAACCGGAATCGAAGTATCAATCTCCTCCGAAATCCGTGATGGCGATGAATCCTGAAACTTTGATAGAAACCTTCTTTGGCAAAAAGGTTCAAAACTACGAAGATAACCGCGATATTCCTTCTTTGGAAGGCACCTCTCGGCTTTCGCCCTACCTGCGGTTCGGGCTTGTTTCAGTCAGGGTTTTGTATGCCAAAGCCGTGGATGTGGCACGGGATTTGCCGCCGGAAAAACGATTTCGAATCGAAAGTTTTATCCGCCAACTCGCGTGGCGGGACTTCTATGTCCAGATACTGTACCATTTTCCTTACGTCGAAAACGGCGCCTTTCATCGAAAGTACGACGCTATTCCGTGGGAGAACAATCCGGAATGGTTCACCGCTTGGCGCGAAGGCCAAACGGGTTTTCCGCTCATCGACGCCGGAATGCGGCAGCTCAATGCCGAAGGGTGGATGCATAACCGCCTCCGGATGGTCACCGCTTCGTTTCTGACCAAAGACCTGCTGATCGATTGGCGATGGGGGGCGGAATACTTCCAAAGCCGGTTGTTGGACCATGATTTGGCCCTCAACAACGGCGGATGGCAGTGGGCGGCGTCGACCGGCACCGATGCCCAGCCGTGGTTCCGTATCTTCAATCCCTATGAGCAATCGAAAAAGTTCGACCCGGAAGGTAAGTATATTCAGAAATACGTTCCGGAATTGAAAAATTCCGATCCGGCGCTCTTCCATCAACCGCCAAAAAGCGTAGGGGGAAGCAAAAATCGAAAGTTGGAGCGTCTTCCGGCAGATTACCCCGACCCGATCGTCACCCACGCCGAACGCCGCCTGTTGGCGTTGGAAGCCTATAAACGGATCGGATCATGAAGAACGGACGAACCGATTAGGGTGGAGCGCCCTATTTGAGTTCGGATACCCTTTTCTTTATGTTTTAGTGAACCCTACGATTGATATTAGGTCGTTTCACGATCTGATATTCATAGATAAACCAGGCAAAAAGGAGGCCTTTATGACAAAAAAAACACGACATACCGTTCTTCGATACGGGTTCTGCTTTCTTCTGCTGCAAGT
>CAZMHO010000019.1:20459-24533 GCA_964566085.1 uncultured Thermotogaceae bacterium
CCTCGTCTTCCGCACCGCTTCCGCCCCTCCCGTTCAAGGCGTTATCGCTCGGGAGGCCTTGCGGATGCTGGTCGGAGCAATGGAAATAACAGGATCCGGGATCATCGACGCCGCCTCTGCTTCGGCTCCTGCGAGCAAAACATGGAAAGCGCCTTGGGGATTCACTTACACGAAATATACGGTCAATGGCGTCCCGGTTGAGCTTTTGGTTAAGAAACGCGGAGACCCAGACCGCGTGATTCTGCTCTTGCACGGGGGCGCCTACGTGATCGGGCTGGTCGACCTTTATGGCGATCTCGCCGTACGATACGCCACCCTCAGTGGGGGCGCCTCGGTGGCGTTGGTAGACTACCGCGTGGCGCCAAAACACACCTTTCCGTCAGCCTTGGAAGATGCCGAAACGGTGTGGAACTGGCTTTTGGAACAGGGATATCGCGAGGAAAACATCATCGCCGTCGGAGACAGCGCGGGAGGCAATCTCTGCCTGGCATTGGGCCTGAAGCTGCGCGACGACGGGCGGGGAATGCCGAAAGCCATCCTCTGCATGTCGCCTTGGACAGATATGACCGCCTCCGGTGAGTCCTACCGCTCCAATCTCTACAAAGACCCGATGTTTGGATTGCTGCCCTGGGAAAAACCGACACAGGGAGAAAGCGGGATTAAGAACCTCTATGCCGGAAACCACCCGTTGGACGATCCGTACCTCTCTCCCGCCTACGGCGATTATCGGGGATTCCCGCCAATCCTGATCCAAGTCGGCGCGCACGAGATCCTTGAAAGTGACGCGATCACCGTCTATGAAAAGGCGAAATCCGCCGGGGTCGACGTGACGCTGACCCGCTACGAAGGCATGTTCCATGTTTTCCAGATATTCGGGGACTTCATTCCCGAAGTCCGAGAAGCGTGGGAGGAGGTCTCCGACTTCTTGCGCTGGCAGTTTCGGCGATAACCCCAATCTCCGAATCGGCGTTGTGATCCCGGTAGAAGCGATCAGTAGACGTCGACCCGGTTTCGAAAGGAGAGAAGATGGCATTGAACTGTTTCCGACAGATACCAACGGTGGTCGTTCTCATCCTCCTTCACGTTTCAACGACAACTGGATTTTCGCTGTCCGCGCCCTCCGAACGTCTCGACGCGCTGTGTCTGGAAGAACACACCTGGATGGGATTCTGGGGTGTTGTTCTGGTGGCGAAAGGAGAGGACATCCTGTTTGAGAAGGGTTACGGATTCGCCGATTGCGACCATTCGCGGCCGATCCATCCCGAGTTGAAGTTCCGTATCGCCTCTATCACGAAACAAATCACCGCCGCCGCGATCCTAAAGCTTTACGAGGAAAACAAACTGACTCTGCTCGACCCTTTGTCCAAATTTTTACCGGCGTTTTCGAGACACCCGCAGATCACGCTCTACCAGCTTCTCACGCACACTTCCGGCATCGTGACGCTTCTTAACACTTCATCGGAATTGAACGAGCGCATCCAAACCTTTCCGGGAGAGACCACGCTGGAAAAAACGCTCGCTTACCTGAACGGGCAGCCTTTGCGGTTCGAACCCGGGAAAGGGTTCTATTACAGCAACGGGGGATACGCGATTCTCAGCGCGGTGATCGAAAAAGTGACCGGGCTGTCTTATGCCGACTATCTGAAAGAAACCTTCTTCATTCCGTTGGAGATGACCGAAACCGGGTATGATCCGAATACCTACGATGACAGTTGGGCGATTCCGTGCCACCGCCTTTCTGTCGAACCTGACCGGGTAGAGCCAGCGCCTTGGGTCAACCGGGAGATCCCGTACGGGGCGGGAGGGTTGTACGCCACAGCGAAAGACCTTCTAAGGTGGTCGACCGCTTTGAACGAAGGGAAAGTGCTCAAACCAGAATCCCTTCGGTTGATGGAAACACCGCAAAGCGAAGTTTATGGAAACGGTCTGGGCGTCTTCATCGAGAATCCGCCGTTCGACGGAAACCGGTATCGTCTGGTCTTTCACGACGGCGCCACCGCCGGTTCCTCCACCCACCTATCCCGATATGTGGATAAAGATCTCACGATCATCGTTCTTAGCAACCTCGACGACTATGACTTCACGATGCTCGCCTATCGACTCGCGAAAATCGTCTTTTCCGCAGATTGAGCGATCGAGCCATGTCCCCTCAGGCTCCTTCGTGCTGCAACAGCGTCCCGTGCGGCTTGTTCCGGGGGAAACGTCGGCGTGCGGTTACGACAACGACGCGACAACCATCCCGGAAAACGATCGCAAGCGGCATCGGCGTATTCGTTCCTTTAGTTCGTGAAAGAGGCATCATACCCGACGAAAGTCGGGTGGTCCCTATCAAAGCGGATCGCGAACCGAGGGGATTGCCTCTTCTTTCATACGCTTTCCTTTTACCTGTATGCTATAATAATCCGTGAACGCTTGTGCGGTTCTCAAAACCGACAAAAAATAGAATTCTTTTCTTCCGAAGGTTTTTCATCAGATTAAAGGGGAGGGTAATCATCATGAAAACAATCGGTATATTATGTTTTTGTTTGCTTTTGGGAACGAGCGTCTCCTTTTCTCAAAATCCCTCCTTATTCAGAATCGGCACAGGGGGATTGCAGGGAGTGTATTATCCGATCGGAAAACTGATCGCTCAAGGATTGACTTCGCGGTTTTTCAGCATCGATAAACCCGGTGATATCGCGGAAACGATCTTTGTCGCTCAAACTTCCGGAGGATCTGTCGCAAACATCTTTTCTTTGTTAGAGAAAGAAACCGAAGGGGGGTTGGTCCAAGCGGATATCGCCTACTGGGCTTATTCGGGAAAAGGGCCTTTTGAGGGGTTGGGGCAGCCGGGCCCCGTTCGCGCGATCGCCAGCTTATACTCTGAAAAAATGCAAATCGTCGTCCGAAAAGACGCCCAAGTTGGCTCTTTCGAACAATTACGGGGCAAGATGATTTCTTTGGATGAAGCCGGTTCTGGTACATTAACCGTGATGCGCATTCTGTTAGACGCCCATCGAATGTCCGAAACCGACGTCAAACCCGTTTACCTTAAACCGGAGTTTACCGTCGACCGTTTTATTAAAAACGAGTTGCAGGGGTTTTGCATTATGGCCGGGGTTCCCGTTTCCGCGATCGAAAGATTACCCTCCGCGGACTTTTTCCTCGTCCCCATCGATCGGCAGATTGCAGATCGCATTCATCAGCAGCACCCCTATCTATTCCCCGGGCACATCCCGGCGGGGGTTTATCGGGGAATAGAAGAAACGGCGACGATTGAAGTCTATGCGCTGCTGGTAGTGCATCAGGATCTCCCGAACGCGTTGGCTTACGCCCTAACGGAAAGCCTCTGGTCGAAAGAAATCCTATCGCTCGTCAACGCCGGTCACGCCCAGGGGGCTTCTATTACACTCGAAACCGCTCTAAACGGTATTTCCATTCCTCTCCATCCCGGCGCGCTTCGCTTTTACACCGAACAGGGCATGGTTTTAGAACAGGGGCCCTGATGCGCGAAACCTTCTCTCGGATATCGCGATTGTCTCAATGGATAACCGTTATCGCGGTGTTATCGATCGTCATCTTTACGGGTTTGCACACGAATTCAACGCTCAGAGCCGTCGAACGCACTCTGCCGAATACGTTGCTGGAGCAGCTTCAGCAGTTGACTCTCATCGTAGAACAGGTGGCGGAGGCGCTGAATCTTGCCGAAAGATCCCGAGCGCAAACCTCTGAGCAAAATATCCGTTTACTGAAAGAGCAGATTGAGAAAGCTTACCAAGATATCGTCGTCTTGCGCGAGTCATTCGTTTTTGACAACCTCATCCAGGCGTCTTCCTTCCATGCCACGCTGGCGCCCGCTCTGGTCGACGCCGGCGTCTGGATTAAAGAAGGGGTGGCGGGAATCCCCCACAATGACCCGAAGGTCCTGCAAATCATCGCTTCGCGCCTGAATGGCGCGTTGGTTCAATCCAGAAAATTAAACCAGGAATCCTTCTCCGTCGCCCGGAAAATTTTGGAAGAGCAGAAGAGCAAGTTGGACACGTTTTTATACGGCGCCAATGTTCTTTTCCTTTTAACCATAACCCACTCGGTAGG
>CAZMHO010000019.1:24543-25635 GCA_964566085.1 uncultured Thermotogaceae bacterium
GAGTGGGATACTTGCTCTTTCTACAACAGCGAATCCAAAAACGGGAAAACATCGCTCGGACACAGCGCGCCCAAATCGAAAAGCAATTGGAGTATGAGGCGAAACATGACCATTTGACGGGAATACTCAATCGACGCGCAATCATGGATTCTTTGAAGGCGCTCCTAATCGAAGAAGATGGCATTCGGGTGAATGTCAGCATTGGCATGATGGATCTTGACCATTTTAAAGAGATCAACGACCAGTATGGTCACCATATCGGGGACGAAGCGCTGAAACATTTCGTGCGCGTCGTTCAGTCCTGTCTGAGAGAGACAGACTTGTTGGCGCGCTTTGGCGGTGACGAGTTCATCCTGGTGGTTCCGAAACAAAAAGAAGGTTCCGAAGCCGCCGTCTTTCAAAGAGTGTGCGATACCGTGAGACAGACTCCGTGGCTTTCCACCCTCGGAGAAATCTCGGTGACGGTCAGCATCGGCGTCGCAACAACTCACGGGGAAATCACGCTCGATGAACTGTTAGCCAGGGCAGATAAAGCGCTCTATCAAGCAAAAAACACCGGCAGAAACCGTATCGCCCAGTTTTCAGATAACCCCATTTCTATCGGGAAGACTGTGTAAGTGAACGTATTTAGGGGAACATAGGAGGTAAACATGGACACTTATCCGAAGGCAAAAAAAACCGAAAACGGAGAGAATCGCTTTGGCGTTCAGGTTCAAGACCCCTACCGTTGGATGGAAAATGAGAACGACGAAGACCTACGCCCGTGGATTGAGGCGCAAACACGGCTTACACAATCCTTTCTCGAGAAAGCGCCGGGGAGAGAAACCATCCGGAAGCGTTTGCGAGAACTATACGATTATCCAAAGTACAATACGTTTTCCGTCATTGGGACCAAAACTGTGTTCGGGTACAACAGCGGCCTTCAAAACCAATATGTCTACTATATCCAAGATGGCTTCGAGGGAGAGCCGGAAGTCTTGATCGACCCCAATCGGCTATCCGAAGACGGGACAATCTCTATCACTCTCAACGGACATTCCAAAGACAAACGGCATCTGGCGTTTTTAGAAGCCCAATCGGGTTCCGACTGGC
>CAZMHO010000020.1:0-25603 GCA_964566085.1 uncultured Thermotogaceae bacterium
ATGACACTCAGCGTCGCTCTTCTTGTCGTCAACGGATTCAGCAAGGAGAAGTCGGAAGCGTCGTAGATCGAGATGTCCACCACCGGGCTGCCCGGAAGCGTGGGGGTAAACTTGAAGGTATAGTATTTGACGGTATTGCCGCTTGAGTCGGAGGCGTATGGGGTCGGATCGATCTCTCCCGCCGAGGCGTTTGCAAGAACGACTCGGGGGCTCTGGATGTTCATCCCTTGCGGCATCGTCACGGTCACGCGCAGCGAGCCTTCGTATCCGGCTAAGTATTGCTTGGATTCATCAAGATAGATACCCACAGTTGAAGGCGGAATAATGTAATCGCTGTCCGAACGCATCGCCGGCAGGTCGATCTGCGGAACCTGCATTAACGTGACGGAGGCGTAGACGGTGATGGTGCCCGGCGCGCTGATATAGAACGGTTCCACGTTCTTGTAAGTCTTGTTATTAGCCGACGCCGCGTTTATCGGGCCGATTCCCGGAATCGGGTTCCCGTTTTCATCGGTTACATACATGCGCACAGAAAGCGCCGTCAGGTTTTTCGGGTTTTCCAATTCCAGTATGAAGAAGAGTGGCGCGCCAATAAACAATTGATTCGGGTTTCCTTCCAACGTGAAGGTTTTCTTTCGGATTTCAGCAGACAGCACAGCAAAGCCGCGGCTGTTCGACACGACTGACAACCCGGCGGTTGTGACGGTTGCGACGATCGTGTAGGTCGCTTCCTCGACGAAAGGCGCGATGGCGTCCGTGTAAGCGGTAGCGCGTTGCGCGTTAAAGTATACGACGTCTTTATAAATCGCGTTGCCTTTCCATATCGCGTAAGCGAAGCTGCTAATCCGGTCGGTTGCGGGTACTCCGTCCACAGAGAAACTGAGAACAACCGGACTGCCGACCGTGATTCTATCAATAACCGGGCTGGATTCAATGCTGATGGTGATCGAAGGCACCTTAACCTCGATCGTTCGTGACAATACCTTTGAATTCCCGCTTACGGTAACGGCCGTCGCCACGATCGTATACGTGCCCGCGATGCTGAAAGCGGGAGGCGTATGCGTGTAGGTGTGAGTCCCAGAGGGTGTTAACGCTGTCTCAGTCTGGTGAACGGCCGTACCCGATCGGATGCCGTAAGAGAAACTCCTGATCGGATCGACCTGAGTAGCGCCGGTCACCGTAAAGACGAGTGAAACGCGTTCTCCGGTTCGAATCTTATCGATTTCTACCGGGGTAGCTGAAAGTCCGATGTTCAGTTGCGCAGCGGCAACGCTCACCTGAGTCGCCAGCTTGGTTTCCGTTGCCTGACTGCCGATGATCCCGCTTAAACGAATCGTAAGCCCGTAGGTGCCTGATTCTTTCGGAATCCACTTTTCCGAGGTGATAAACGTGTAAGCGTTCGAAGAGGCCCGTTGCAGCGGATAGGTTTCTATGGACGCTCTCTGGCCTGAAGCGCCCGTGCGCGTGATCGCGATTTCACCACTGATGGGGATGGAAGCGGGGACGTGATTACCCATATATACCTCGAAACTCGTCGGATCGTAAGCGTTCAAAGGTTGCCCGCTGTCCGTGGTATATTTATACCCTGCGATGCGTAATTCCGGCGCGCGGAGGAGGAAGGTGGCGGTACTCACGATTTCGTTGCCGAAACTGTCCCGTATCTTCGCTCTGGCCATTTTGGTTCCGGGATTCATATCGAGCGTGGATTTGGTTGCGACATAAATAACGCTGCCTCCTGAGCCGAAGGTTTTCACCCAACTCAACGCCTCGTCTTCTACGCTTATTTCCAGGATCGTGATGGAAGCGTTTGGATTCGCCGTATCCGGTGAGAGTTTCAGGGTAACGGCATTACCGATATAGGTTTCCGGAGGTTCGACCGTAAAGACCATCGTCGGGGTGGGAGAGTCCACGCGGAAGGTGCAAGACTTTGTATACTGGTCTTCTCCCCATTGGATGAAAGCCACTGCCGTATGAACTCCAGCGGCCACCGGCCGGTACGTCCCAGAGTAAATATTGCCAGTTCCTGTAACGTTGTTTATTTTATAGGGTGTTCCCCCGTTTGGGGCCGTAACCGCAATTTCGACGACAGGGGTAATACCGCCGGGATTCTGTACGGGCGGCGTTACCGAAAGGACCAAAGAAACTGTCGAACCAAGCATCAGGGAATTTGGGTAAGCGGAGAGCGCCCCGAGGGTCGGCCGTACGATACCCGTCGGGTCCTTAACTATGATCGATGCGGTCGCGGTGGCTTGGTTTCCGGCGGTGTCTGCCGCTTTCACCTGAACCGTCCGGGTTCCGGTCGCTTCGGGCGTCCATTTCGAAAAATAAAAGGCATTGTCGTAGGTGAGCGGATTCAAGGTTAGCCCTTCTTCAAGAATCGAAAGGCTCGGGATACCGGCCAAATCGGAATCGGAGTCTTGAACCAAGAAAGACAGGTCCGTTTGGACGTTCGTATAGGCGACATTCGGCACGTAGAGCTGAATCCTCGGCGGCGTCTTATCCTCCTGATACCCGACGACCTCGATTTCGTCGCTTTGGCCCGTTGCGCCCCTATCGTCCTTAGCGATCGCCTTCAGGTATTTTTTACCTTTCAACACGTTGTATGTGAGGGTTTTTGTGAGCGTGTCCTCTGCAATTCCCTGGAAAGCGCTCACGGTCGTGTTGTTCACCAAAAACCAGGCGTTCTCAATCAACGCTTCGTCATAAGCTTCTATCGTCATGGTATAGGTCTTCGACTCATCTATCGGAAAGCTTCCCGTAGGGCCTGTCAGGGTTACTTTTGGAGCCCTGTGGTTGATGATCGAGAGGTCTACGCTGTCCGGAGAGATAATATTGTTCCCATTCGTAACGGTGACGGTCACCTTTTCCGATTTCGTCGCCTTAAGGTTGTACCGAAGCGAATAGGTTTGAACCATCGGGTCGAAATTATATGTCTTTTTATTCCCGGACTGCGTTTGCAGCTCGATCCGCTTGATGTAGGAAATATTGTCGGTGATCTGGGCGCTCAAGGTAACAATTTCGTCTGCGAAAGGCGTCAGTTGCTTCGGATGATTCCAACTGATATTGGCGGGTGTGTTGCTTCTCGGGGGAGTCACCTCCATATACTTATTGGAGCTGCTGCCGGTGTATCCGTAACGGTTTTGCGCATACCCCCGGATAACGTGTGTGCCGATCGGCAAGGTTAATACCGTCGAATCCCTTTGCCCTTCCAGATTGTATTCTGTCCCGTTTATCGTAACCCAGCGCCGTGATACAGCCGATTCAGACTCGTCGGCGACTACCGTTACGGCGAAATCATTGCTGGTTTCGCTGACACGGGACAAGTTTACGGTAACTGTTGGCGGCGTGTAGTCTTCGATCTCGATATAAGCTTCTTTAGAAGGCCACCAGACTTCTTTGCCGTTACTTCGGGTCTTTCCGGGAGTTTCAACAAAAAAACCGAATTGCGAAGAGTTGAGCTTGATAGAAAATTCGTGGGAGCTGGCGTCTTCCTGTGTATAAGCCCTTTCTTCTCCCGTGACGAAGTTTTTGGTCGTCAAACGGATATACGCGAGGTCTTTCTTAGGAGTCGTTGTGACGCGAACCTTAAGGGTCTGCCCAATGTAGGAAGGGGTTTCCGGCGTAAGGGTCACCTTAACCTTCGTCGTTCGGGAAGCCCCCCCCAAAAGATCCTGCAGCGCGCAAGAACTGAATAACAGCATAAAGAATACTATGATAAAAGCCACCACCGCGATTTTTTTCATCGTTCTCACTCCTCACTCGCAAGGCTTAACGGCATCCCTACGTTACAATCATCCGCTCTATATTAGACGACAGCGCGCGGAAAACCGATTTCGCCTACGTGTTCGAATCTGACGCTTACTTCCGGAAAAGAATCGAGCTCGCGCGTATATTCCCGTTTTCGTCCTGAGCCTCTACATATACCTTAATCTTCTCCCCGGCCTGCAGGGTTGGGTTTCCTCCGTTCAGCGGATCGGACAGGAAAAATTGGAACTTTTGCTCAAAGACGGTTCCGTTGCCTAAAGGCAAGAAAGATACCTGTAAGGGGTAAGGCATGGCGGTCGTGCCCGAAGCGGCAGCGACCGGCTCTTTGATGGCGTAATAGGTGGGTCTGATGATCTCTTCCCATACGGTTCCCAAGCTGGTATCGTCGGTGATCGTAACGACAAAAGGCAGGGAAGGATCTTCGATGGTAAGCTCGCTGAAAGAAATGACCGGCGGGATTGTGTCTTCCCACACCGGTGTCGATTGAACCGTAATCGCTTTTCGTCCGTAACACGGAATCCCTTTGTGATAGGCCATCACGGTCACTTCGCGGTTTCCGATTTGGGCGTTGCTGTACAGCGCTTCCAAAGCGTTCTGCGGGAACTGAGCGTTCGAGGGGTAAATGTTCCAGGTCGGCGCCGAATCGAAAGCGTAGTCCGTGTCGATCGTAAACCGTATCGTATCACCCAAACGATACTCTGTCAGCAGAGCATTCCCGCCGATCTTCTCATCGACGACTGTTAGGCTTTCAAACTGGGTCAAACCCAATTGAAAGTAGATTGGGCCGAGAGTGGCCAGGTTATCCTGATTGTCCGATGCGATGACAAGCAGGCTATATACCCCGTCCGGGAAGGCGTTCTGCCGAAGGCGAATCGGGATCGTCGCATTCATCTCGATCAGCGAGTTACACGGGTATACGCCCGAAAGCGTCTTGCCTTCACCTTCGACGAGCCAGGAAATCTCTTTCAAGCCGCTGGCTTCGTAGTTAAGTTTGTCTGCGCGGTCTTTCACCGACAGGATCAGGTAAAACTCATCGGTGACTTTGAAATCGACGAAGACTTCTCCGGGCTCCTGCGGTTGGAAATCGTAATCCAAAAAAACGGGAGGCGTTGTGTCGGGGTAGGCAGAACTGATCGTTGCGGTTGCGAGGACGAAATCCTGTTCGTCTTCTTGGTAGCTGCCCATCACCATTCGCAGCTCGTTTTCGCCCTTTCTCATCCCTTCGAGCGCCACGTTGGCGATACAGATCAAACGATTTTTAGCTCCGGTTGTGAATATTTCCTGAGGAGCATACCAAAAGGTGGAGGTAATATCTTTCCCGTTCAAATAAAAACGGGTTTTTTCTCTCAAAGCCCCGATCGTATCGTCGCTAAAGATAGGGGATTGCGCATCCCAAAGCTGCATCCAAAGGTATGCTAAGTTTTTCTCAAGTGGGATCAGCGTTGCTTCCTCCGTTGTGTAAAACTCCATTGTTTCAAGGATAGGAGGGGTGGGATCGGCGATTTTCAAGGTTTTTTCGTAAGCCCGAACGTTCTTGTAGAAGTCGGTAACCGTGGCATAGAACGAAAAATTTCCGGCGCTGTTTTCGGAGTTGAAAAGGCAGGTCGCCGATCTTGTATTAGCCGCTTCTGTTCCTAACCAGTATTCGTTGTCTTCGGTTCGAAAGGCGGACAGTTCCAGCTTGATCACCGGCAACCTTCCCTTGTAGGCGAAATCGACAACAAAAGAAGCCGGCGGTGTGAAAGGCCCCGACACAGGACTACCGGTTGCGGGGTCTAAGAACCGGAATATCCCGTATTTCGCGGCATTACCCGTCGAATCATTGCTTGCCCCCCTCCCCGTGAATAACACGCAGGAGGAAAGGACCAGAACGAGCGCAAGGAAAACGGACGACAAAAAAACCGGGCTCGGGTGTTTTCGTTTTGCTTGATGCATAGCAACCACCTCGTTCTATTTTTCTCCAACATCGAACGATGTCCCTTATTCTATCGGCAGGATCCAGTTAATTATAAAGATAAACGGGTGAGAATACCCTTAGAAAACGATTTCTCGCGATGACTATTTTTCGAAGAATTTTTTTAAAGCCGCTTTCAAAAGCCCTTCCATCCCCCAATCCTTTTTTTCCTCAAAGAGCTCTCTGAGCACTTTCCGCGATTGGATCGAAGAATACCCCAGCGCTTCCAACGCCTCTGTCGCTTGCTGAAAGAGGGAGAGATCGATTTCGGCACTGTCCGTCTGCGTTTCTTCCAGAAGCGGAAGGACCTGTTTCACTTTGGACTTCAGCTCTAAAACAATGCGCTCCGCCGTCTTTTTACCCACGTTAGGCAAGGTGCTGAGATACGTGAGGTCGTTTTCCAGGATACTGCGGGCGATCTCTCGAACAGAAGCGTCGTATAGGATTTTCATCGCCGTTTTGGCTCCCAAACCGTTAACGGTGGTCAGGAGTTGGAAGAATCCTTTTTTTTCTTTCTTCAAAAAACCGAACAAACGCCATTCTGTCTCGGAAGGTAAAAATATCGTGAATACCGTCACTTCGGACTCTTGGGTTTCGTAGAGTTCTTTGTCTGCCCATATCTCGTACGCGATCTCGCGGTTTTCGAGAATAATCAATCCTTCACCGGGGCGTCCGATGATCTTTCCTTTGATGGCGTAGATCATTCAACCTTTCCTTTCCCGTTTTTGTATTTCATCCGGAGACCTAACTCTCTGATACTCAAAACGATCTTCTAACCGCAAAGTACCATGAACGCGGTGGAAAATACAGATGGTCTTTCGCGATACCGAGCAGATTCTCTCCCGCGGTTAACGCGTTCGCATAAATCTCCCATTCCCCCGCGGGGATTTCGGCCGTACGCTCCGAAGCTCCCAAATGGATGCCGATTAAGAGACGTTTTTCTTTTCCTTTGCCCTTTAACCCATAAGCAAAGCCCTCTTGCCATTTTTCTAAGAAGAACACGCTTTGGGCTAGGCTCTCTGTGTCTTTTGGTCGAAGGAGGGCGTGGGTTTTCCTGATTTTCAACAACCCCCGCAGGTAGCGAAAAACCTCCGCGAATGTGTCTTTTCTCCCCCAATCGATGGCATTATAGAGATCCCCCGATTGGTAGGAGTTCGATTGGCCGTATTTCGTTCGGCAAAACTCTTCGCCGCTGTGAAAGAAAGGGATACCTTGTGACAAACTGACGAGAAAATGGCAGCATTTCACGAGCGAAACCACCTCGAGGATCGATAGATCCGGCCGGCTCTTCCGAAATTTGTCAAATAGTGTGAGATTGTCGTGGCAAGAATCATAGATAACGGTGCCACTTGGGTTCCGATAGGTTCGGTTTTCGAAGTGTTCGATTAAAACCATCCCTTCCAAAACCGCTTGCGTTTGATCAAAGTGACCTGTGACAAAACCGGTCGTCTGATCGTCCGGGTAACCTTTGACGGCATTTCGGAACCGGTCATCGAAAACGGCGATCGGAGCGTCTTTGGGAAAACCGCCTGTGCTACGCTCTTGCGACGGCAAAGGAGTGCTCCCTCCCGCCCACGGCTCCCCATACAGCAAAATGCCGGGGAATTCTTTGTGTAACGCCCTGGCTGTATTTTCCATTGTTTTGCGGTCAATTAGCGCCATCAGGTCAAACCGAAACCCGTCGGCATGGTACGTCTGTATCCAATATCGGAGCGTTTCGAGAAAATAGTGCTGAAAAGCCGGGTGTTTCGTATCGAACTCATTTCCGCAACCGGACCCGTTTGAGAAGGACCCGTCTATATTTTGGCGGAAAAGGGCGTTGGAAAACAACGCAGCAAGAGGAAAGGCGTTCGGGTTCCAGACATGGTTGTAAACGACGTCCAGAATAACCCCTAATCCTTGGTTGTGAAGGCTTTGCGCCAATAGCTTCATTTCGAGAACCCGCTTGGCCGGATCCAACGGATCAAGGCTGTAGGATCCCTCCGGGACAGTATAGCACAAAGGGTCGTAACCCCAGTTATAGTCGGCTTGATGGGTATCGTCCACAGAACCGAAGTCTTGAACGGGAAGAAGATGCACATGGGTGATCCCTAATTCTTTCAAATGGTCTAAACCGGCCGCGTGTCCTTCAGCCGTTCTTCCACCGGAACAGGTCCACGAGAGATATGACCCTTTCGAATCCAGGTTGGTATTCGGGTCAGCCGTAAAATCTCGGATATGCGACTCGTAAAGGATGGCGTCATTGTATTGGCGCAATGGGACACGCTTATCCGACTCCCATCCCGGTGGATTCAAGTATTGGGTATCTAAAAGAACGGAATGCCGCGTATTCGTCGTCACAGATATAGAAAAGGGGTCCAGGATTTCGTAGACCTCTTCCTGCGCCTCCACCAAGTATTTATAAAGGGTCCCATGCAGGTTGCCCGGCACGCGCAAACGCCAAATCCCGTTATCCTCTCCCGCCTCCTGTTTCATCGAAAGCAACCAGGAAGGTTTTTGCGCTTCCGGACGGTCGAAGAACAACAGACTGACTTTCTTTGAGAAAGGAGCCCATAACGCAAAACTGCTCCCGTCTTCAGTACAATGCGGAAAACACGCTTCCCAAGAAGGATATGGATTCTTCTCCGGGTCGAAAAGATCGGATAAGAGCGTCCGGAAAGGCGTCACTGTTTTTTTAGACACCTCGTGGCCGTTCCAAATCAGCGCGACCCGTATGCAAGCGGGAGACGAATCAACGCGAGCGGTCGAAAAACGCAAGCGCCAAAGATCCCATCCCTCTTTCCATCCGAATTCGGAAATCCACTCCGAAGGGGCGATTTTTTCAACCATACGGATATTCGCCTTTTGGTGGTCGATGGTCAGTTCGAAGTGCTCAGGCGATAGATCTCGATACTCTCGGTTTATGCTCACCCACAGTTCATGCGGATGAACCCTCAAAGCCAGCCCGATCATTCAACCTCTCCTTCTTTCTTCCGTTTCTGGTCGATCAGGATGCGGATGCCGCCCACCCATACGAAGGTCAACAAACAATTGATCATGATTCCGGATCCTAACATCAGGCCAAACTCCAATAACAGGGGGGAAGCAGCAATCAGGAAACTGAAAAACGCGATCGCGGTGGTCAGCGCGCTCAACGTGATCGCTTTTCCGGTACCCATAAACACCTGTTTGAGGAAGTCATCCGTGTGCCATGCCCTCCCTTTCGAACGTTCTTCTTTGTACCGGAGCAACAAATGGACGGGCGCGTCGATCGCCATCCCCAACAAAAGAGGCAATCCCAATAAGGTCATAAAGTTGATACCGGATCCGAAGAGGTAACTGAAACCGAAGAGGAGCGCCAAGTTGATAATCAAAGACAAAAGGGCGAGGAAGGTCAGTTGGAAATCCCGCAGCGTTACGACGACCGGTATCACGACCATCACCATCGCGATCAGAACGATGAAGATGATCGAGGAGATAACCTTCTTCGCGATCTGATAGTAGATGATGGGATACCCGAAAAACTCAAACCCCAATTCGTTGAGTTCTTCTACGTAGTACTTCAAACGGTTTTCCCGCCAGATATTAACGTTCGTGAACGCATAAACGCGAAAAGCCAGTTTCCCATTGATCTCCATTGTGAAAAACTCTTTAGCCTCGGGGGGAAACAAATCGCTTTCAAATAGGAATCCGGCAAATTGCGCGAAGTTTTTACTCTTGACGAGGATATTGAGAATCTCCTCTATTTCATCATAGACATTAAGCCGTTTTAAAACGATTAACGTGAAGGCATTTTGGGCGTCATTGAGAACGCGGATCGTCTCCTGGCGGAAGGTATCGAAATCTTCTATGACCGATCGCGGCAAATACGTTGCCAACGAGATAACCGACCCGATGTAGTTTGATTCTTTCAGTAAAGTCTCCTCAATCGCGTATAGCTTCAGCGGATCCTCCGCAAACGCGACGATCGAGTCATCCACCGAAAAACCTAATCCGTGTTTTTGGAGCGACCTTAAGGAGCTGATGCTTTCGATTGTTTCAGGGAGCGCGGCCGTCGGCGTATAGTCGAAGTGTATGAAGTTATAGACGGCGAAAACCGCGCAGGGTATGGCCAGAAGCGTAGTCGACAAGATAACCCAACGAGAGAATCGTGAATAATAACTGCGAAACAGCGCTTCTTTTTCTCTTCTACGGGTCTCTTTCGGCGTCCGGATACGCATGAAGGTAGAGAACAGAACTAACCATCCCGGTAATAATAGAAGCATAGAGACGAAGAATAGGATAATGCCGAGCCCGGTCATCAAGCCGATATGCTGCAACCCCGGAGAATCAACGAATACCATCGACAAGAAGGCGGCGATGGTTGTCAAGGCGCCGGTGAAGATGCTTTTACCCGCCTTCTGAATGGCGTATTGGACCGCTTTGCGCATCACGCCGCGCTTTTCTTTTTTTGCGAGAGAATTGAAGTTCCGATGGTTTTCCGACAGATACTCCATCGCGCGATTCGAAAGGTGTATTCCAAAATCGATCCCGAGCCCCAGAAGAAGCGCCAGGACAAAACTTGACGTGAATTCCAGGCTTTGAAAAATCAGATAAAAGGCGCCGAGCGAGAAAACCGAACCGGTTACCAGCGATAAGAATATCCCCAGGGTGATACTGATATTCCCGTAGGAAAAAAGGAACAGGACCGTTATCAGCGCTAAAGTCAATAGCGTCGTCACGGAAAAATCGCCGAAAATGATGCGTTGGGAGTCTAATGCGCCTTGATGGCTTCCGGAGAACCCGTAGGAGAACCCGTAGGGTTTCAGGATTTCGCTAATCTTCTCCTTTAGCTGCGGAAGCGCTTTTTGCGTAAAGGCTAAATCCAAAGCGGGACGGGTCAAGACGGCCGTCATGGTGAGAATCTGCTTGTCTTCGCTGATCAAGGCGTACTTTTCCAAAGACTCCATCTCTTTCATCTCTCCGAGCAAGTCCATTACCTTGTTCAAAGAAGTGCCCGTTTGCCGGATAATGCCGAAGTCCACAGCGGCAGGATTGGCGACCAGAAAATTAAAGAAATCAAGCGTGGACGAGAGCTTCTCGAAGAGGTTGGCGTTGGTCAACATAATGCCCGCCGGTCCCATCAGCGATATCGTATCGGTTTTGCGGAAACTCTTGATGATTCCGACCATTTTCTCAAGCTCGGATTTAATATGTTCAGCCGCTTTCATTGCTTCGTCAGTTCTTCCATCGATCTCGATCACGATCATCAACGTTTCGCCGACGGCTTCGCCGGTGAAAATCTCCTGATATCTCTGGCTATAGGGATCATTATGGGGAAGCAAGATGAGCAAATCCGTCTTGATCGACATCTGTAGAGAAAGATAGGTCATCAAAATCGATACAAGGACGCCTACCAGCAAAATTTCCTTCCAAAACCGGTAGATGAATTTTGACAAGAGATTAAACACGAGACTCCCCCCTAAAGTCGCAATAAATAATAAAAGACGATGAGATCATGAACTAATTTTGACACCAGCACCCGTTTCTTTTCACAAACACGATAGGTCAGAAGTGTTGACCACAAGAACAACAACACGAAAAGCGAGAAGCCGAAAACCGCGGAAAACAACGACTCCCGTTTCGCGAAACCAACCGCGAAAGGCAAAAAAAGATACGGACAATAGGTAAAACCGTAAAAGTTTTGCAACCGATGGTTCTTATCATACCCGGCAACGATCAGGTCTAACCCAAGCAAAAGAAAGAAAAGGAAAAACGGAGCGGCCACAACCGAAACGAGGAGGAACAGTAGAAAACTCCCGGATGCCGGGAATAACGACAAGTAGGAGAAAAAATTGGTGTAATATATGATAAGAAAGGCTTCGATAGAAACGGGAATTTTCGCGATCGACTTGAAAAAAAACGATTTCGGAAAGAATAGAGCGTCGAATAGCTCTTTCATGAGGTTACCCGGCTGGTCGAAGAGACCCCTTCTGTCGACCAAAACAATTGGTCTGTCAGGAATACGGGCAACGGTTCAAGCGTTTCCAGGATATGATTGAGCGTTTCTATCTCCAAATAACCGGCCTCCAGTTCGACTGTCCCGAATCCCGAATCGATCGCGTCGAGAATGGCATCGTATAGCAAACGTTTCACGCGAAGAGCGCGTGTCTCCGCCACTTCGCTCAAAGCGGAGGCGATGGGTTTCCTCTTGTTCAAAATCCATTGGTTAGGGAATAGCGTCCTTTCAAGCAAGGCAGTCAAGCTGGAAGAAGGAGTCGGCGCGTAGGTAATCGCGCAATAGGGCACGCCCCTCTTGCGGAAGCTTTCAGCGGTCTCACGCGCCTGTTTTTTAGAAACATCAATACCTCTTAAAAGCGTAAAGGGACTCTCCTCCAATCCTAAAAATGTCGCCTCGTCTCCATAGCCGTGAACCAACACCAACAACTTCGGACGGTAGAACAACACCACTTGCGCGTCTCGCGCGATGGCGGAGGAAACATATTCCCTCCCTAAAAAACCGGATCTCGAAATCGTTACCTCGGGTTTCGGATCTTGGTTATTCTTCCAATACTCTTGCGTGTATTGTTGAAAGGATCGGAAGGTGCCGACCTCGTACACGCCATCCTCTCGTGTCGCGATATCCGGCTTTTCTTCGAAAAACGAAACGCGTGGATCAATGGTACCTCCCGGGGTTCGCGTTGTCTCGGCTTGTTTCAAAGAAAGGACAGGAGGATTGGTATAACTCCTCCGGTCTACGGGGCGAGAGATGAAAAACGATAGAACCCCATAGGTGCCGTAAACGATACCAATCACTCCTGCCAAGAACGCAAAGAGCTTTAAACCAACTTCTTTCATCGTTTTACAACAGATCGATCAAAAATTCCAATGCGGTTTGCAGTTGTATGTCTTTCCCGGGATCAATCGTGATTTCATATTGGGTGCTGTTGCTCTCTGAAACAGCTTCCAATTGCTCTTTTGAGGGTTCTACGACGATATCCGGCTCGATCCCTTTCAAATGAATATCGTTGCCCTTCGGCGTGAAGTAATGCGCCGTCGTCAGCCATAACTCGCCTCCGTTTGAAAGCGGGAACAGCGTTTGCACCGCCGCTTTTCCGAAGGTTTTTTCTCCGACTAAGGTCGCCAGATTATAGTCTTTCAAGCACCCGGCGAGGATTTCGGAAGAGGAAGCGCTGCCGCCATTGACCAGCAATGTCATCGGAAGGTTCTGATAATCGTTTCCAATCGATTTGTAGGTATTGGTAAATCCGTCTGAAGAGCGCGTGGTCACGATCACTTCGTTTGAGTCGACAAACATCGAACAGACGAGAATCGCTTGAGTCAGATATCCTCCGGGATTGTTCCGAAGGTCAAGAACCAACGCTTGGGGTTTTCGGGCGTAGATCTTTTGCAAGGCGGAGTGGAGTTCGGTGGCCGTATTCTTGAAGAAACTGTTTATCCGAACATACCCGATCTTTTGTCCCGAGTAGTCTAAGACACCAAACTGAACCATCGCGGTATGGATCTCTTCCCGGCCCAGAATGAACTCCAATGCTCCCGTGTTCTCCCGATATACTTGTATGGTAACCAGCGTTCCGGGAACTCCCCGCAATCGATTGACCGCTTCCATATAGGTCATTTCTTCTACGGGGTCGGTATCGATCGTAATAATGAGGTCGCCTGCCTTTACACCGGCTTTGTAGGCAGGGGTCCCGTACATGGGCGCTACCACTTGAAGAACTTTCATCTGCGCGTGGTAGGTTACCTCCAAACCGACACCGCCGTACTTCCCCTCCTGGTCAATTTGGTTTTCTGCCACATCCTTCTTGGTGAGGTAGTAGGTAAAAGGATCCTTCAACCCGCTGAGCATCCCGCGGATACTGGCGTCGACCAAATTGTCGTAGTCGATTCCGCCTTTCTCATAGTAGTCTTTTTCGATGAAGTAGAGCGATTCGAAGAACGGCTCTAACTTCTCGTAGACATTGACATTCTGGGTCTGGGCAAACAACGTCCAGGAAAAAGAGATAACGGTAAATACGACTGACACTACCAATGCGACTTTTAAAAATCTTTTCATTCCTTTTCCCCCTCCGATAAACGGTTTTTAAAAGGTTGCTCCGACCCCATCAACTGGCCGATCAACTCGGATAGAACCTTTAACTTCTCTTTTAGCGCTAACGATTGCGCGCTCTCATCCTGTCCGTTTTTTGGCACAAGCGCATGAAAGTCAGATAAACAGATGGACGCGTAGTTTTCGATAATCTTCCTTCCCACCATCCGCAAAGCGGATTGAACGGCTGAAACCTGGACTAAAACCTCTGCGCAGGGCTTGTCCGTCTCGATCATCCTTTGGAGACCACGCACCTGCCCTTCTATTTTCTTTAAACGTACGATGACGGGCTTATTCTGATCATTTTCCATAGGATGGGTACTCCTTCGATACCGGCAATCAATAATCGAAGATCGATCCGCCAATAAACTCCCTCAAAATCGAGTTCGGAGGGATCAAATGCGTGTCCGTTATGGGCAAGAAATACTCCAGGAATTTCAAGAGCCGTTTCGCTTCCGTATTCTCGTAGTTATCCTCGCTGATTTGGACCAATAACGGCTCGGCGTAAATCTTCAAAACGGAGAGCTCATAGGTTAAGGCAGAACTGAGCAGGATGTCCGCGTCTTCCTGAAATGGGAAGATGAACTTTTCTTCCCCCCTCCTGACGGACGGCCACATTTTTATCGTTCGGATAGCGCTATGTCCGCGGAAATGATGGTCTCGAACGATACGCCGGACGAGCCGGGTATCCGTGGTGGGGATTCTGTTGATATCGTCTATCCCAAGCTGGGTTAGCGCGCTGACATAGATTTTATACTTCATCTCTCTCGGAATACTGGCGGTGAGTTTATCATTCAACCCGTGGATTCCTTCGATGATGATTGGTTGGTTTTTATTGATCCGGATCACGCGACCGCTGGGTTTGGAAGTGCCGGTGACAAAGTCGAACTTCGGCAAATGCACTTCTTTTCCCTCCAACAGGCTGGAGAGGTGATAGTCCAACAACTCAAGATCCAGCGCCAGGATATCCTCAAAATCGTACTCTCCTTTTTCGTCTCGGGGCGTCGCTTCCCGGGCGACGAAATAATCGTCTAAAGAGATTGAAATCGGAAAGAGCCCGTCCGCTTTTAGTTGCAGCTCCAACCGTTTCGAAGTGGTCGTCTTCCCGGATGAGGAAGGCCCCGCGATCGTGATCAATCGTTTACTGGGGGAACGCGCGATCTCCGTCGCTATCTGCGCGATTTTTTTTTCGTGCAAGGCTTCGGAGATCATAATCAATTCTCGAATCCGTCCGTTTACGATGCACTCGTTGAGGTCCCCGACGTTATTGACTCCCAGAATATCCCCCCATCGCTGGTATTGTAAGAATACCTGTGAAAATTTCGGCAATTCTTTATACTCCGGAAGGCGGTCTGGGGAAAGCGGTGTCGGATGTATCAGCAGAAATCCTTGGCTGTAGACTTTCAGGTCGAAAACGCTCAAACATCCGGTACTCGGGGGCATATACCCGTAAAAGTAGTTGATATTCGCTTTCTCCCCGCAATGATAGATGCTGACCGTGCTTTTCTTCCGGAATTTAAAAACCTTCACCTTGTCATGGTCCCCGGCAGATTTGAAAAACTTCAAAGCGACGATCTTATCCAACGTCTCCTTCCAGAAAGGGAGGTTTTGTTCGACGAGTTCCCGCATCGTTTCCTTCAGCAGCCGGATATCTTTGTCGGATACCCAATCCCCGAATTCGCAATAGAGACTGTTCTGTATGCTGTGCAGTACCCGCAGTTTCCGCTCAGGGAAGCGTTCTTTGCACGCTAAATAAAGCAAAAAGATTAAACCGCGTTGAACCATGCGAAATCCGTCGGAAGAAGTGAGATCGAAAAATTCCACGGTCGAATCGATGAAGACGGGTGAAGCGAGCTCGCGTATACGGTTATTGACACGCGCGCCCAAAACCGGTCGCGGAAAGCTCATTCCGGTTGTTTTCAACAACGCGTCTACCGTGATCGGCTTTTCAAAAGTATAATCGGTTTCGTTATTGATTACGGAGAGATGAATCAAATCTGTTCACTTCCACATCAAATTTTTGTTTGCTTCGGTTCTTGACAAACTTTCCAGAATAAGGTAAAATACCTCCGTTTTGGGACGTCGCCAAGCTGGTAAGGCATCGGAATTTGGCTCCGACATTCGGGAGTTCGAATCTCTCCGTCCCAGCCACAAAAAGCCCGGGAAACACCTTCCCGGGCTTTTTTTCGATTAGTTCGCGCCGGTGGCTGTCGCGTTCAAAGTCGCGTTCTTTAACGCTTCTTCGGCTTCCAAACGGGCGGTTTCTATTGCCTCTTCCACTTGCTTGATGATTAGATCGATATCCGGATAACTCGGTTTCAGCGTCCTCAACTCTTTGAGATAGACAACCTCTTCTGTAAAGTTCTCCAAAGATTCCATCATCGAGAGCAAGGATTCATAGGCCGCTACGCGCGTATCGATCGGGGTGTTCCCGTTTTGCGCCAAACCGATTAAGTTGGATTGGATCTCCACCATCTGGGGTTCCAGATACGTTCGGTATTGCAGGTAGATGCTCTTGTTTTGGATATACGGTAAAAAATCATTGAGCGTACTCTGGTAGTATCTCAGCGAAACCTGCGGATCATCGGGCATCATGGTGTGGAGATTTTCTATAACCGCTTTCGAGGTTGTATTATAGTTATACAGCTCTTTATAGCCCATTAACCTCAAATCGTCGTTTAGAGCGATCTTCGCCCGGACCTTTTCGACTGCTTGATCGATTCCGGACAAAGCGACGCCTTTGATCTCAACCTCAACCGCTCTCTGCAGGTACTCTTCGACGTCTTTCAGTTCGAACTTCTGGTTGAGGAGTTGGGTACGGGTCGCCCCTTCTGTCGTCCCCGCCAATTGCTTGTCTAATTCGGCGATACGATCCAATACTTCCTCCATCTTCAGTCCGGCCAAACTCGGATTCAGACTGTTTTGAAGCAATTTGGCGCGACTGTAGAGCGTGATGTCTTTTTGGAGTTCCTCGTTTTCGGTTTCCAGGATCTTTAGGAACAACGCGGAGATGCGAGGGTCAACATCCTGCGCCCAGGCGTTTTTCCCCTCCGTCGGGATCACAATAAAGGGTTCCAGTTTCGAGCGGAAGGCGACAACTGCCGTCGCAACCTCGCTTTCATTTGTTTCCTTAACGAATTGGTCGAAGATCGCGAGAACGTTGTCGTTAAGCTGGTAATCCATTTTTTCTTTCGCTTTATAGTCCGCCAGCCATTTTGTGTAGTTTTCGCTCTCTAAAGTCTCTTTGGCCTTTTCCCACAGGTCGCTTTGGTTTTTGAAATCTTCAAAGGAGGAAAGGGTTTTCTTGTCGTCGATACGGATGATATGATACCCATAATCCGTCTTCACCGGTCCGATCAAGTCTCCGGCCGAAGCGGAAAAGGCGGCGTCTTCAAACTCTTTCACCATCTGCCCTTTTCCGAACCAATCTAATTCCCCGCCATTAAGAGCGTTTGAAGTATCCAATGAAAAATCGCTGGCCGCTTGTGTAAAGGATAACTCACCCGATTTGACACGCTCAAGAAGCGAAGCCGCTAAGGATTCCGTATCAACGAGTATATGGGCGCTCTTCACCTGGTTCCCGCTATCTTGCAGTGTGTCCAAGTTGCCTTCGAAATATTCCAGGTATTGAGCTTCAGTCGGTTGCGAAACGATGATGTTGACCTTATCCCGCGTTAACTGGGTCGTCATCGGTTGCCGAATGATCTCTTTATAGGCTTCGATGCTCCCGTATCGAGCGATAACGGCTTGGCGTATTTCGTCAGTCGTGATGTTTTCATCGATCACTTGTTGTAACCCGGCTTCGATTTCGGCCTTCGTCGGCGCGATGTTCGTCTTGTCGGCGTAATAGGACAAGACTTTTCCGTCGATCAAACTGCGCACGGCGTTTAACTCAACGTACGGTTCTTCGAATAGCTCATCGGGGTCCATTCCCATCTGTCTATAATAAGCCATAAGCTGTTGAAGCGTCGTTGACAGTTCGTTTGAGAAAACCCAATAATCGTTCTTGAGGTCCGTGCCATCCTTCGTTAAAACGGCCAGCGCCTCGTCTCTGCTGGGGGTGTAGGTGCCGTCGGCAGCACTGCGCTGATTGGTCGATTGACCGATGCTGATGTACTCCGCAATGCTCCACCAGATGATACCGCCCACAAATACAACGGCTACCACCCAGATGATCACTTTTTCCCATTTCTTAAACCAATCCCTCATCTAATTCCTCCTCTTACGCATCAAGCATAATATCGCCGAATTATATCACAATTTATTGCCGCCGTTTTGACACATTAATCCTTTGGACAAACGCTCTAAACGCCTTTGTAGATGCGATCGGCGTAGGCGTAAGCGGAGAACCCCCCGCCCGTATGCCAAAATAGAACATGCTTTAGAGCTTTCTTGCGGCAGATGTCCAGCATACCGACGAAGCATTTTGACGTGTAAACGGGGTCGATCAGGATTCCGGTTTTTGAAATCAGAGACCTCAATCGCTTAATCCCCTCCTCGGTCGGTATGGCGTACCCTTCCCCCACATAGTCGTCCAAAAGGAGGACCCGTTTTTCGTATCCTTGCCTTAACGGAACGGCGAAACCCGTTTGCATCTCCCCCATAATGCCGAGGATTCTTTTCGCGAAATCCTCGCGCGGCGTCTTGGTCACGTTGATTCCGTATACCGGCACCTGAAGCCCCAGCATCTCCAATCCCGACAAAATACCGGCGTAGGTACCGCCACTGCCGACGGGAATGAAAATTCCTTCGAGGTTCTCCAAAACCGTTTGTTCGTTCAACTCCAAAACGGCCTGAACGTACCCCATCGCGCCTAACGCATTGGAGCCGCCTTCTGGAATGATATAGATCTGATCGGGGTTTTTTTGGGAAAGACGATATTCGGCCATCAATTCGTCCCGCAGCGCGTACTGCTCGGGCGTGATCCAGAGTATTTCCGAATCCAACAGATGGTCGATAAACAGGTTTCCCTCCGGGAAGGCCGGTTTTTGTCCTCTTAAGAACAGAATCGGTTTTATCCCGTTTTCCCGGCACATCACCGCTGTCGCTCGACAATGATTCGATTGGATTCCCCCGCAGGTAACGATCTGCCGGCACCCTTTGCCTATCGCCTCCTGAAACAGATACTCCAACTTCCGTATTTTATTGCCCGAAGCCAGATAATGCGTCAGGTCATCGCGCTTGACCTCCACCGTTAAGCCTTCGATATACTGGTCTAGTGTCGTAATCGGTGTTGGCAGCTGCGCAAGCGGTTTTCGTTTTGCTATTAACTCCATATTTTCCCTCCTTCATGAATAAAAAAGGCGTCCGGTCGGACCACCTTTTAAACCTTCCCATCGTCAGATGTTATGGCTTAAGCCCTTTATAAAGCGTTTACTGACGGTGGCGTTCCAGGAAACTCTCCAACCGAGCCGCCGCTTTCTTCAAATCCTCAATCGAGGAGGCGTAAGACATCCGCAGAAAACCAGGCGCGTGGAAGGCGCTTCCGGGGATCATCGCTACCCCGAAATCGGTGATGAGTGTTTGCGCAAGTTCGTCGTCGTCTCTGAAAGAGGCCATATACGGGTTGAAGTCCATAAACACATAAAACGCGCCTTTGGGATAAACGAATGAAAATCCGATTTGCTCCAGCTGCCCACAGATGAAATCGCGGCGTCTTTTGAATTCTTCGAACATCTCATGGGTATCCACATCCAGCGCTTTCAAAGCGGCTTTTTGAGTCGGCGCGTTGATGTTGGAGGTCATGTGCGATTGCAATTTGCCGATCTCTTTCGTGACGGCTACAGGCGCGGCGGAATAACCGCACCGCCATCCGGTCATCGCGTGGGATTTCGAAAAGGCATTGATCACAACCGTGCGATCTCGCATGCCCGGAAAGGTCGAAATGCTCGTGTGTTCGCCATCGTAAACCAGATTGGCGTAAACTTCATCAGAAATGACCCAAAGGTCTTTTTCGACGGCGATTTGGGCGATCTGTTCGAGCAACGCTTTCGTATAGACGGCGCCGGTCGGATTGTTCGGCGAATTGATGATAAGGACCTTTGTATTGGGAGTTATGTGCTCTCGGATCGTTTGGGGTCTCGGGTAAAAATCCTCTTCGAATAGCGTCGGAATTTTGACCCCCTGGCATCCGCAAATCGCTATTTGTGAAAGGTAACTGACCCAATCGGGGGTGATCACGGCGACTTCGTCTCCTGGATTCGTTAACACATAGAGCGCGTTGAAAAGCGCGTGTTTTCCGCCATTGGAAACGACGATCTCGTCCGGTTGGTACTGAATGCCATATTTCTGGAGCATCTGCGAAATCCCTTCTCGAAGAGCTTCGATTCCGGAACTGTTCGTATACTTCGTCATCCCTTTTTTCATCGCCTGATAAGCGGCCTCTATGACGGCGTCGGGCGTATTGAAGTCTGGTTCGCCGGCGGTCAAACGAACGATGTCTTTTCCCTGTTCGATCATCTTTTGCGCCAGTTGTGTATACTTCAAGGTTTCGGAAAACGGGATTCTTCCAAGTGTTCGATTCATCTTTTTGCTTCTCCTTTTCTATGTTATGATGAGCATAAAAAAAGATCAAAAAACGACTGTTTTTTGATCTTCGGATAGACGATGAAAGGCATAAGAAACCTGTTACGATCTATTTGAAAGAAATATTGAAAATTTTGAAGGAATTCTCCGTCTCCTCGGAATCGAAGGTCAAATCATAGGTTTTCCTCAAAGCGGTGTCAACCGGCAAGGTGTAGTTCCGGTACTCCGGTTCCACTTTGCTGGTGCTATACGCCTCCTTTGGCGTGTAAAAGGCTTGAGAATCAAAAGTGGGTAAAAACGTGCCTTTTATGACGGATGGTTCGTTGATTGTGGCTAACAATGGTCCCGAAACCCACTGGATGGAAAAGATCAAAGCAATTGCCGCCGGCGCCATATAGGTCGCCCATCGATAGAAGAATCCTTTTTGTTTACCGACGTTTCTCCCGTCCACCGGTAAATTGACCTCTAACAGGTCGTAGAACTCTTGCGCCAAAGAAAGTTCTTTCCCGATTTCCGAATCACCGTTTGTGTTCTGGGTGTAAGTATGCGCTACGAAAACCTCGTATAAGGTCATGCATTCCGATTGACCGATACCGGCGCGTTCGCATCGTTTCGCGACTTGCTTCAGATAATCGGATAACATTGCGCCTTTTTTTGCCCTGGTGAATAAGTGGTCTACGGCGCAGAAAGCGTCGAAGCGTTGCGCGCATACCGGGCAATCTTTGATGTGATGTTTCAACTCGAGAAACGCGATTTCTGTTTGACCGGACCGGAACTTTTCTACGATCTCTCTGCTTTCCTCAGGGAATAAGCATCTTTTCGTTCCTTCCATTTTTTCACCCATCCTGCAAAATCACTTCAGCTTCCTATTCTGACGAAATCCCGTTGTTTTTTATTTCCTGTCTTTCTTCCTTCTCCGAAGGAGTCAAATCTTTCTTTTCCGGTCCTAAAGCGTCAAGGTAAGCTTTGGCGCACTTCTTCGTCATGTTCCGGATCGCTCCGATATAAGTTTGCCGTTGGGTGACGCTGATCGCGTTCCGAGCGTCCAACAGATTGAAGGTATGGGCGCATTTCACCATTTGTTCATAGGCCGGGCGCACCAGGGCGTCGGCGATCAAACGCTCACATTCTTTGGCGTGCATATCGAACAACCGGAAGAGCATATCCGTATCCGCTTTCTCGAAGTTATAGCGCGAGAACTCGACTTCGTTTTGATAATACAGCTCTCGGTAGGTCATCTTTTCATTCCATTTCAAATCGTAAACGTTATCGATACCTTGAAGATACATCACGATCCGTTCGATGCCGTAGGTGATCTCGAGAGGAATCGGTTTCACATCATATCCCGCGATTTGCTGGAAATAGGTGAATTGAGTGATTTCCATCCCGTCCAGCCACACCTCCCACCCGATTCCCCACGCGCCGAGTGTCGGCGATTCCCAATTATCTTCCACAAAACGGATATCATGTTCCTCAGGCCGAATGTCCAGAGCCCTCAAGGACTCAAGATATAACGTTTGGGAGTCTTTTGGGGAAGGTTTTAACAGAACTTGATACTGGAGAAAACGCTGCATCCGATTGGGATTCTCTCCGTACCTTCCATCGGTAGGCCTTCGGCTTGGCTGAACGAAGGCGCAATGCCAGGGCTTCGGCCCTAAAACGCCTAAAACGGTCGCCGTATGGTAGGTGCCGGCGCCCATCTCCATATCATATGGCTGTAAAATAAAACACCCTTTGGAAGCCCAGAAGCCATCCAATTTGCGGATCATATCCTGTAAGTACATGGTTTCACCCGGTCTTATGATGGAATGAGGAACAACCTATTCTACCATACCTCCCGCGGGTTGTGGCAAGAAAGCGAACAAACGGTGTTGGCCGCCGTTCACGACACGATAAAACGATGGGCGCGAAGGATACCCTGCAACGCCCGGCGCGTGTCTTCCACCATGGCGCGGTGCCATTCCTCAGAGCCTGAGTAAAATACCTCTTCGAAGCGTTTTCGTATCAAGCGGTGAACCGATTCCGACTCCGCTCCGTGATGAAAGGCCTGATTCTCCAGGATGATCGCTTGCCGGCTTTTTAGCTTTCCCCAGGGGCTCTCCCCCACCAGGCCGTATTCGAAGCAAGTGGAATAAAACTTTGTTGTCGGGTATTTTGCTGGTACCGTTTGATTGAGATAATCGATCATATCGCCGATCATGGCATAGAATTCGTCATTCGTCGCTTTCACAATGGGTTCATAACCGTACCGTCGCTCGTATTCGGCTGACTCTCCCGGAGAAAAAGCCGAGTTGATGATGGTCATCCGGTTTTTCTGCCCCGCGCCCGTATGGATATCGAGATGCACGATATCTTCACAGGAAGAAAACACCTCATCGAAGTACCGCTTCATATAAGCGGTGGAAGGTTGGATTATCGCGCCCCCATAGTATAAGCCCTGGGGATACAGGAATTGCCCGAAGGTTAAGGCTTCCTTCAAGGCTTTGAACCCTATCTTGCCCGCCATCCAAAGATACCGGCAGGCGAAACGGAATCGCGCCAGGTTGTATCCTCTTACCGGTTTCTCTTTTTGCAAGAGCTTCAATGCGGCGGGGTAAGCGGGGTTGACGGCGCGGTCGAGCGTGTCCGCTTCCAGAACGAAGGTGCGATTCAGATCGACATTGTTTTCGTTTACGCGGCGATGATGCTTCATCCCCCAGGGATTGATCGGCAGCAGAAAACGCAGACCGACCCGATTTCGGTCGATGAGCGGCAGGAACTCTTTCTGAAAGATGTCTAAAAACGCGATTGCCGCGTATCCTTCAATGCCGTGTTCCCCGCCAGTAATGACCAGAAGCTTTTCCGCCTTTTGAAAGGGTTCGCATCGATAAGAGTCGATAGTGAGGCCTTTGGCGATGGGGTGTTGCTCGAAAGAAACCTGTTTCCATTTTCCCAACGCTTCTCTGAATGAAATCCTGAAATAATTGGTAGCTCTTTCGTAGAGATCGGTAAAGACAAAATCGCCCATACTCCCCCTGAAAAAGCAAAACGGGGGAATTCCCCCCCCGTTTTAGCGGTCGAATAGTATCCTTATTGGATCACTTTTACATTCGCAGCTTGAGGTCCTTTGTCACCTTTTTGAACTTCAAATTCGACGCGTTGGCCTTCTTCTAATTTTTTGAAGCCGTCAGTTTGGATTGCGGAGAAATGAACAAAAACGTCGTTTCCTCCATCTTGAGTGATGAAGCCGTACCCCTTTTGGGAATTGAACCACTTAACTGTGCCTTTTACCATGCTGTTTTTTCCTCCAGAAAATAATTCACCACCTTATTGATGGCACGGTATAATACTCCTTTTCTATCGATTTGTCAAGTGATCGAATCACCGCGAAAGAGTGCCTCATGGAATGGCCTCCTTACCGGCATTTTCGATTATCAGGATTTTCTGAATAAACCTTCCACGAAGCGTTCAACTCGGAATACTCCCTCGTCGCGTTCTATCGTCAGCGTCAGCGTAAGAGATAGACTATCCACGAAGGACACGAAGTAGGGCTCAAAGCCAACTTTCTAGCCCAATTTTCGACTAAAAAAAACGCTGGGGTTGTAAAGTTTTCTGTGTCATTTCATAAGTTTTAGGATACTAACTTCTTCCAGTCAATGCCTTTGTCCTCGAAATAGATCATGAGTTGGGAAAGGATACTTGACCAATTCGGAATAGAGGCTCGAGTTATAATCAAATTGTAGGGAAGCAATATCTCAACGGTTCAAGAATGGAAAATGTCGTCGGTTAATGGATTTATGAAGGATACGCCCGATTTTGCTTATTCCACAACATTTGACAATATCTCCTTCATCTTCGGATCAAGTTTATCCACGAGGCCTTGAAGCCGATCATACGTCCCATTTGCCGCTTCCATATGTTCCTTCATCCGATATCCCCCATCTGCACCTTCCTTGTGCGTGTACGTGGGAATCAAGCTTCGTTTTATTAGCTTTTATACAACATGTCGAAGAACCGGTTTATTTTCCCTTTCCACTGTTCCCTCGGAAGAATAAGAATCACTTGATTTTATGTGCTCTTCCGGTTCTGATATTTCTATATACCAAATAGTGGTAAACGTATCTCAGTTGTTTTCGAGGTATTTCAAATAACGCCGATAAGCGGACATCCCTGCCGAAAACTTACTATACGACGTCGATTGTTTCATCTCGATAAAATTCCGTGAACCTTTGAATTTTTCGTCAATGTCATCAAATTCACTTACGGTATGACAAGCGAATATATTCATGTCTACGGTCTCAGGCAGTTCAAGTTTTTTCGGCATATTACGAAGAGCATTCATATACCCTCGAACAACGTATTCCTTGTAAATCTTTCCGATGGCGTTTTTCTGCGTTATAAGCCAAGCTACAACATCATCTGGATTAATATCCTCTTGCTTCGGTTTTACAGTCATCGTTACTGACTCCTCCTCTTTCTCTTCGAATGTGGTGGCCGTTACTTTATTCCTCAATGAGTTTTCATTTAAGAAGAGCGAATATAACTACCGGGCAGAAACGAACGTTTTGTGGGTCTCCTATTGGGTGATTTGGATCAGTTTTGACTCAACCAATTATTCGTAGAGAAGGTTAACGGCTCTGGTTGAGTATACTTCCAGAAACCGATCTCCGACACCTTATTACGGATGGCGTAGTCTGATACAATGTCTATGCAAGAGAAAATGGCTTCTGGTGAAAATCGCTATAAATTACCGGCTATTAGTCAACGCCGGAATTCTTCTTTCCTGTCTACGAAGTCGGGCATATTGCACACCTTCTCCTCGGCAGGTTTCACACAGTATTCTTAAGATTTAATTCTATCATATCTTTGGTCTCTTTCGATAATTATGTTTCTTTTGACTTCTTGGCAGTAGCCTTTCTTGAACGTATCCATTCATCGATTTGAGATATCTTGAACTTCCATTTCCTTACGAACTTGTATGCGGACATCCCAAGATTGTTTATCTAACGTAAAATAGTCCCGCGGCTGACATCCAAATCATCCCTAGCGTCTATTCGCATAAGTTTGTAATATCATCTACGAGCTGGGTCCCGACAACTACCTTCTTCCAAATAAAAGGCGGGGCGTCTTCCCCGTGCGCTTCGGGATATTTCATGATCTTGCGCACCATGTATTCCACGCTGGTAAAACTCGAATTTCGAAGTACGTTTAGCGTAAAGATGCCAAACCAGATTTCTACCGTATTCACCCAGCTCATTGATGTGGGCGTATAATGAAAACAGACGTTGGGATGGTCTTCCAACCATTTTCCT
>CAZMHO010000021.1:0-21903 GCA_964566085.1 uncultured Thermotogaceae bacterium
ACGGAGTTACTCCGCACCCGTGCTATTCGTTGGGATTTGGACGGTGCTCCTGCGCGATCTGTGTCTTCGGGAGCCCTTCCCAGTTCGCGAGCTTCAAGGCTGCCATGCCCGAGAGGTTCACTAAGCTCGTTAGATACGAGCAGGCTTTCGACACGACCATTGACCGCAAGCTCTCTTTGCCGGAATACATCCGCCGAGGGGCACCCTACACCCCAATCACGGACCCCCGGTATCGAAAGATTCTAGATACTCTCCGTTCTAAAGAGTGGCCCGCCAGTATCCCGATCCTAGTCCGGCCAGACAAGTGGACCCTGCCTGCCGGGGCCTTCGGAGAAAGTGATGGACCTACATAAGGTTATGGACTATCCTGTAGGGAATCCCATATCAAGATAGATTGCAACCCTCGGCAGATACGCCGGGGGTATTTTTAGGCTGGGGGCTTTTTTGACTTGCCTCTGGAGTTGTCCTGCTGTAGAGTCGCCGAGACCTACCTCGCTGACATACGGGGAAAGGCCCGCGTGAACAAACGCCCCCCGGAGGGACTTGAAAACCCTACTTCGGGGGATTTTTTTTTGCTAATTTCTGTGGGGATTGGTCGCCGGGGGCATAGCGAGTCTCGTCCTGTACTCCCCCGACTAGAGACGCTTCGCTCGGTAGGATTTCTCCCGCCTGCATTCTCGCCGTCTCGTTGAGACAGTACCCTAGAGGGCAAGGCACTGTCAACCGAAAAATCAGGAGAGGGGGGCCGTTTCTGCGGGGGCATATTCAGGGGCGCTTGCTTCGGGGGCCATGCCAGCGGCTACGCCATAGGCATCCATGGAAGCCTCGGAGGTCGCGCCTAGCACGTCCTCTTCTTCCTCGCCCTCTTCACCCTCATCGTCTTCTTCCTCTTCGGTAACGTCAACCGCTTCGGTAACAATCTGTGAGGGGTGATAGCTTGTGAGCAAGCCTACATTGTCGTCTACAAAGTCCAAGAAGTGGCAGAGCTGCCCACCCCAATAGGTGATACATTGTCCAACAATGATACCCGCTTCAGACGTTTCTTTCACTTGGCCGACGACATCGGACTCCTCATCAAGAAAGATTAAGTCCGCGACTTGATGAAGACTCGCGCCAGACTCCGCGCGGTATGTTGGGTCATCCCAAACCACACTCGCCATGACAGAGTGATCCGTCTCGCTAAACGAGTGGACAATCTCGGTAGCAACACCGCCGATCGTGTTGTTATCTCGGAGGCATACAGACAACCGACAGGGGTAACTAGATATATGGGACATCTCTCTTCTCCTTCAAAAAAAGCCTACTCTATTATACGGCGGACACGACCCCTACGCAAGGGGACACCTTTCGAGAGGTGCGGCTGTCGCCTCTGGCGATGGCTATCCTTCGGACGGGGGCTAGTGATCCTATCTGGATAATTAAGGCCACGGAACGACTCTAAACACCCGTATAAGATCAATTAAGCCCACGGGACCGCCCTAAGCGGGGGTCTGTGCTCATAGGTGATGCCTTAAGCCCCTTAAGGCATCACCTATGAGCACACCGCCAGAAGTCATGCTCGAAGGGGGCTTCTGGCGACTTATTGGGGAGTTTTCGAGAACCGCATGAAAACAAGGAGAACGCGGAACCGTACCTTGAATATAAAGGACAAGTCAAAACACTCTCACACGTCTTCAAGAAAAGTCGAACGTCGCGGAGCATTCATCGAGCTTGGTTGTACTTCCACTAGGACTTCTCGACGGTTTCCTCTTTTCTCTCGGTGAGAGACTTTCTAGGGCACCTTTCGACTTGTGCAGCACTCACCGCACGAGTTTGATGTCCCTTAGAAACGTATCTAGAGGGCGGAAAAGTTACGCGTGCATTTCCGCATATCGCGGGTTATCCGCCTCTGGCGGGGATTTCTCCATCCATCACGGCGAGGAAGAAAAAAAGAAATTTAGTTCGGCACGAGTATCAGGCACAAGTAAGAGAAGAGCACAATTGACGTACTCCGTTCGAAACTTGCGCTGAAGACCCAAAAACCATGGGTTGGTTATGTACATAAAAAAACAGGCCTGTTTTTGTCAATTTTCACAAGAAAAACGTGCGTACGTAGGTGTACGTACTTTTTTCTTCAATGATTTCCTAGGGGAAACGGTAGTGAAAAGTGCAGAAACTTTCTACAACTAAAATAGTTTAAGTGTTTTTCGGTTCGTGGCGTCGGTATCGGTCCCTATTTCCATATGAAAGTAAGCAAAACTCATTTAGTTGTAAGGAGTTTAGCTCTCGTAACTTACGCCTGGAGTGGATAACTCAGATATAAGTAGAGTTTCCCCCAAAACCCAGAAAATCGGACTTCCTAATGTAGTATGTGGGTTTTTGCGGCCCGAAGTAGGGGGGAGAGGAGCCCTCAGAGCCGTTTCGGGCCGAAACAAGCGTTATAGGGCCCCAAAAATTTCCACACCTCTACGACTTGTCGCGTCCCTTGGTTCCACAGGGTGAAATGCAAAATGGAAACTCGCGAAAAGATATGATTTTGGAGAGGTGTATGAACTCTACACCAAAAGCATACCGAAGGATTTGCCGTCCTTCTGTATGTTTCGCACTCCCCGTTTTAGATGTTCAATATCCAAGCGATTTGCCCGAATAGTATTAAATTTTTTAGGCCACAAGTATACTGCTTCAACAGTGAACACCCACAAAATATATACCATTTTTCGAGTGAGAGCCCAAACGCACCGTTCGTACGGGTTAGTGCGATCTGACAAAACTTTGTGACCGATCGGAGAAAAAAAAAAAAATTGATTTAGGTTTTTACAGGCGCGATCGCGCCCGCGCGTGAGGGCGCAATCCTGCGGGCGCGTGAGCTGTATGGCGTTGGGTTATGGTTCTGGTGTCTAGTTTTGGTGGCGTGGAGTGCGCCCCCCAGAAAAAAAGCCCTTCTGGGGCGATTTGGGCACCCGCCAGCGGCTTAAATTACCCCAGAAGCTTCGTTGGTATGCCAGATAGAGAAAGTTCCGCCACGGAGCCCAAAATAACCAGATTAAAACCCTCTGAAATAACTATTTTAGGGGTCGTGGTGCAGCCATAAACTCACCGAAGTACGGGAGTACATCGCTAGAGGATTTGACCCCTAAGAATAGAAAATACCTCTAAACGCTGCTCTGCTGGTTTCTGGCGGATGTAGGTGACTACTGCGGGCCGCAGTACGCAGTCAGACAAAAAATAGGCGTAGGCCCTCAAATAATTAAATCCTAGATGCCTATGTATTTAAGCAAAACTTTCTTTAGTTTCGCGACAGCGACTCAGCATCGAGAAGTTTTCCCTCTAACTATGAATAAGTAAGCGTGCTGTATTTTTTGTGCAAGTGGGACTAGCCTTAAAAAATCGCTATCAGTAAAATCAAGAACATGTGTGTATGTTTGGGGGCGGAATTTCTCAAAACGCGTCAAGGGGGACTATTCCCATTGTGGAGGATGTGGCCCGATTTTGGAGGCGAAGCCCTCCATGCGAATGTTGTAGGGATAGCTACAGAAAATCAGGTGTGAGATGGCCGCACCTCGGCTGCAATTGTCAGGCACCCCTACTCGTAAAAATCTCCCTAGAGGGGGAGTCAGTGTGTAAGTTGTACGTCAACTAAAAAGTGTCGATGTACAACACTACACCATCACCCCCATCCTCATACGTCGTATAAACTTAACAAACTGAGGGTTTTGCTGGTATATTCAAGCATCTCGTATCAGACAAGCTCCGGGGGCTACTGTCGATGTACAACACTACACTACCCTCGATTGCACCTGTCGTATAAACTTAACAAACCGAGACAAGTTGAGGGTTTTGTATGTTTTTCATGTCAGGTGTGGTGGGTTAGGGGGGGATTTCTCAGGAGCTTTCGAGTTTTCGATTTCAAAGCCCTACAACGACTTTTAAGGGTAGCATGTACTCCGTGGCGCTGGAATGCCTGTATCTTCTTAGAAGGCCTCTATCTAGGGAATTTCTCATCGGACCCGTTCTATTTGTGGCAACTCCCTGTAACTCCTAAGCCATAGGAATTTCGCTTGACACGCTCCCCCTTTTTTGTGAGAGTATCACTCTAGGTTTTCAACGAGGAGAGGATCCGTATGGCGAAGATAACCAAGGCAGAACGAGCGATTATGTCTAAGCACCTGTCAAAAGAGATAGAGGATTTGCTGCCGAAACTCCGGGCTCAGAATCCTGACCTAAGTTTCCCAGAGCTTGTCGATCTGGCTACAGAGAGGGCGATCCGCGAGTATCGGCAGGCGAGTGCTGCAAATCGCCCGACTGACCCCTTAGAGGCGGAGTTTTGTGATCTAATCATGAGCAAGTTCTTTTTTTTGGGGGGGTTCAAATTCACTCCCGAGGAGTACGCAGAAAAGCTCAAGGAGTTGCAGGAAAAGAGAGTCGGAGTGGAGGCGGATGTCGAGTCGGGGGGAGAGTTTAACGAGTGGGAGGAAGACGGGGACGCGGAGGAGCTAGCTGGAACGGGGGGAGCTGGCCGTTACTTTTTTCAGTTTCGAGAGAACACTCCGACAGTAGTCGAGATTACCCATGGCACAGATAGTCACTCGATATTTATGCAGAAAGTGACCTCTAGCTACCTGACACAACCCTTCCTCGACTTTGTTAGAAAGGTAAATAACAACCGGGCAATGTCGATAGAAAAAGACCTGGCCGACCTCACACCTTCGGCAGTGTTTAAGAAGTATTTTGACGTAGATAACCTCTCTAAGTTTGTGCATATCGCAAAAGAACCGGCACCTATTTCGTGGGATCCAGAAGAGCTAGCGTACCTCCATTTGAATCCGGGCCTCATCCGATCGAGAGGACGGTTTGACGAAGCGCCGCCCCGCGCGTGGAGTGAGTTTCTCGACCGAATCGAGGATGACGAGCAACGCGGGATTTTTTGTTCTTTTATCTGGTCGATATTTGACCCCCAGGACAAAGGCCGACAAGTCCTTTGGGTATCGGGCGCGGGAATGGATGGCAAGAGCAAGGTTTTTGAGACGATCTCTTCTTTCTTGGGGCCAGTAGCCGCTACGATCACGAGTTTTCGCGAAGAGGACCGCTTTTCCAAAATTTCTGCGGTCGCAGGCAAGCGCCTCATATTGGATGCAGACTGCCGACATCCCAGCATCCTGAATGGGGAGTTTGCACATAAAGTCACGGGCGGAGATATGATGTCACTGGAGATTAAATATGGCGGTGTGGTCTCTGTAAAGCCACAGGCGAAGATGGTTTTTTTGTCCAACTATGATCCGCAGATCTCCCCCACGAATAACGAGAGATCCCGCTTGCTGTATGTGCGCGTCACCACGCCGCATAGCCTGACGGGAGAGCAGGATTTCGAGTGGCCGAAGCAGTTGGCGAAAAGTTTTTGGCCGTTTTTACGATATTGTAGGAGAGTGTATATGGGTAAGTCGTGCGCTAAGGGTATCAAACAGACGGAACTTCCTTCCTGTGTGATTGACGTGAACTTCCTTACAGCGAGGGATGCTTTTTTTGAAAAATTCGAAGTCGTCACCTCGGAAAGGAGCTATGCTCCGTGGGCCGACGTGCGGAGCATGGTCGCTACTGTGGCGAAAGGGAAGAAGACTGAGTTGGAGACAAAGCACTTCCGGCAGTTGCAGCGATACCTTGTCGAGGAGTGTGGGTGCAAGTTCTCCTGTGGTGCCTTCCTAAATGTCCGCAAAAAGTCCGCACTAGCTACCGAATCTACGGAGGAGGTAAATCGCGAGATGTCTGAGAGGGGGAAGATGCCCCTCTCGGGTGAGGCGTTGAAGGCGAAGACCCTAGAGCTGTTGAGAGAAAAATTTGTGCCCGGTCGTGAGGAAGATGCACGGTCAGTCCCGCACACTGCCGTACAGCTTTGTCGGGAGCTGACGGCTGCCGGGTACGAGATACCCATAAATGAGCAGTCTGGGGTGCGGGATATGGTCAAGGATTTTTTCGTAGATGAGCTTGGAGGTTTTGCGAGGGGCGCGGATGTGTCGCGAGTGAAACACCGCCCTGCACCGATGATTTCTATAGAAGAACTCGCCGCAGCAGACTTGCTCTAAGGACATCGCGATGAAAAAATACGGCTACTTATGTCTCGACTTCGAATTTAACGGCACGGCGGAGGCGGTGCTAAACGTCGTCTGTGTGGCATACAAAGCATACACAGCGGGGGGGTCTCTCGTAACTTCGGATGCTATCTGGCTAGAGGGGGATGAGGACGCCAGAATACGCTTCGCTAATTTCATGCTTGACGCAAGGGACACATATCAGATTCTCTCCTACTCTGCGGAGGCTGAAGCCCAGTCGCTCCTTTCCCTGGACATCGAGCCCCTGCAATTTAAGTGGGTCGATCTCTATATCGAGTATCGGATGTTCGCAAACTCTAATAATGCTGTGTGCTGTGGGCGACACTTGGTAGACGGGTCTGTGAGGTTTATCAAGGCCAAGGTCAACAAATATCAAGACGATCCCGAGTATCCTGACTACGGCGGCCACGAGGAGCCCGACGGAACAGATATTGTGTCTGGCGGGGACATTCGCTACAATTTGTCCGCAGCAGTCTTCAAGCTCTTGGGAGGTGTGAAGATAGACACCGCCCACAAAGAGGCCATGCGACAGGCGATTATCCATAGCACCTACGTCAACAATCCCGAAGAAAAAGAGGCGATACTGAAGTATTGCTTGAGTGACGTTGAATACTTGTTCAGACTTTTCACACAGATTTATAACGGCGTGTCTGACCTGTATTCGGATTCCTCGATAAACCTCATCGAAGAGATGTGGTCTCGTGGCGAGTATGCGGTGAGAACTGCCCACATGGTGAGAACGGGTATGCCTTTGGACTGGGAGCGCCTCCAGAATTTCATCGCTTCCGTAGGGGCCATTAGCGGAGAGATGGCGGAACAAGTAAACCTCATGACGAGAGACGCCTTGCATGACTTTGTGAGGGTGATGTTGCCTCGTGAGAAGGGAAAGCCAAAGAAGTTCGCTTGGGTGTACAACGGAGAGGGCACTAAAGGACTTGCGCGGATCTTTAGCTTCTCACCGAAGGATAGAAAGTGGCACCGAGATAACGGGCTACTTTCCGCATGGATTAAGCAGACCTACGGCACCGACTGGCCCCTCACAGACACAGGCGGGTACAAAATGGATCGGGAGTCTTGGGATGCTCGCGGGAGCGATGTTCGCCCCAGTCTGCCAACAGTGCCGGATCAAATGCTGCGCTGGTGCAAGTTCGATTCAGCCTTGCGCGGATTCTCAACGCCAAAGGGGGCCACGCAGCCGGAGTTTCTCGACCGGGTGGGCTCAGATCGTCGGTGTCGTCCGCACTATGGCATTTTCCGCGCCCAAACCTCGCGAAGCCAGCCAGCGGCGACCGGGTACATTCTCCTCAAGCCCTCATGGATGCGAACCTTGTTGCTCCCGAAGGCTGGCCGCGCCTGCACGTCTATCGACTTTTCTTCCCAAGAAGTTCTTATTGCAGCTTGCTTGTCTGGTGATGAGGCGTTGAAGAAGTCCTATGACTCCGGGGACATCTACCTCGACTATGCAAAAAAGACTGGAGCGGTGCCTCAGTCTGCGACGAAGAGTAGTCATGGCGCGATCCGGGATTGCTACAAGTCCACTGTTCTAGGCATCATGTATGAGATGGGGGCCTACTCCCTTTCGGAGAAAATCGTTCGAAACGGAGGCGGGGCCTTTCACCTCCCGTGGGAGACTTTTGACCAGAAGTACCACACAGTAGGCGGGAGAAGAGTGCTTTGCAAGGTCGATAGCGAGGGGAAGATTCTGCAAGCCCTTGACCCCAAGTTCGCCATGTCTAAGGAAATTGCTGCGAGATTGATTGAGGACTTTTATGCAATCTATCCCGACTTTGCTCAATGGCGCAAGGAGATCTTGGGAGGATACCGGGACAACGGCTACTTGCGATTAGTGGACGGGTGGACGATGTGGGGTGACAACAAAAACCCCAAGAGTGTGGGAAATTGCCCGGTACAGGGAGCTGGCGGGGCCATTCTGCGGAAGTCAGTGTGCCTTGCGCAGGAGGCCAGACTCGATGTGATCGCGACGCTGCATGACGCTTTGGTGATTGAGCACGACTCTGAGGATCTGGGAGCGATTGTGTCTCTTTTTGAGGCAATGCAAAAAGGCTTTAAGTATTACATGGGTAGAGAAATTAGGATGGACGCGAAGAGTTGGTCAAGGGATTACACGGCAACTTTTCCCGGCATACAACGTACGGAGAAGGGTGGATTATTCTTCCCCTTGTCGAACGGGCAGCAAACAAAATGCTCGACCCTGTACCTTGAAGATAAGGGGGCGAAGGATTATGCAATTTTTTGCCAGTACCTTGACGCGGTGCAGGCGGGTTACGCCGACATCCTGTGATTCCAATAGGTTGAAAAATAATTCCTATTTGGTATTGACTTCGATTCCTGCTTGGTTTATGAATGATTCGTAACTTGTGTTGCTACCAGAGGGAGAAGTGACATGGCTTTTCGTCGTATGAGGTCGGTGGGTGGCACCCCGATCGTGTTTCACAATGCTGAGGATTTCACTCCCGGCACGAAGATAATTGCCGGGGTTTTCAAGGGTCGGATGACTCGGAAAAAAGCGAAAACGGGGGAGGAGTTCGAGAACCTCGTTTTCGACTCAGATGGCGTGCGCCACGAGATTTTCGAGACAGGTCAGCTTCGCTACAAGTTTCAGGATATTCAGCCTGGGACGTACTGCGAGATTACCTATATCGGAGAGGATAAGCTCGACGGAGGCCGACGGGCACACAATTTTGATGTGCAAGTGGCCGAGGAAGAAGTACCAGACGCGGACTTGCTTTAGGGGGGGAAACATGAGTAGAGAGAATAAAGACCACGTTTGCGGCACTTGTCGGTTTTACCACGAGGAGTACAACGAGTGTAGGCGCAATGCAGTCACGGAAACAGGCTTTCCGTATACAGAACTTGCCGCATGGTGCGGGGAGTATGTGATCAGTAAAGAGCCTTTGAAGGAAGAGCATCCCGACTGGGAGGAGAAGCCCTTCGGCTCCTTCAGTAAGTGCGACAGCGGGGAGGTTTTATGACAGAGGAGGCAGAAAAGTCGGAAAAGGCGGAGAAGTCGAAGTGGACTATAAAGCTTTCGCACTCTGCGCGGACTACGCTCTACACCTGTCAGCGCAAGTGGCTGTTTGCGAAGACTCATGTGGAAAAAGACTTCGACGCGCCAGACGATGAAAACTTGCGCTTCGGGTCCGCCGTCCATCATGTTTTGGAGCATACAAACCGGGTGCGACAGGATCAGGAGAGGATTCTGGAGCTGACGCGAGAAGCTGGCGAGAAGTATCGGATGGGGCATAAGCTGCACGGGATTTACTACTGCGCTCAGAACTATTTCGACATGCACCTCAAGTCTGGCTTGGAGTGTCTGTACTCCGAAGTGCGATTTGATCTCGGCTGGTGGGTCGGCATCGTCGATGAGATATTGTACGATAACACGCACAAAGTGTGGTGGATTGGGGACACTAAGACGACGGGCAGAGCAGAAATTGAAAAGTGGACGGCATCGCTCAAGTTCGACCCCCAGATGATGACGTACGCTGCGTTTCACATAGAAATTGCTCGCGTGTTGCAAGATCCGAAGATCCGTCCCGAGAATTTCGCTGGTTGCCGGTATCGCCCGACGCTTAAGCTAGGGGACACTCGCGACGCGGAGCCTTTACCCGAAGAGACATGCCATGACTATTGGGTCCGCCAGATTGGGAAGAAGATCCGAGGGAAGGTCAAGGCGGAGAAGGAGTGTGCATGGGACTTCGTGATCGAGTATGGCGCGGGGGACATATACAAACTGCGGTCGGATCACATAAGACATCTCTTGAGCGATCTTTGTCTCGCAGAGAACATCTACCACTATCGACAGATCGCCTCAAGAAACTATGGGTCGTGTATGGCTTGGTTTCGACCCTGCGAGTATTGGAGCCGATGCCACGGGGGGAGGTGCTACACAAATACGAAGTACATGACCCCTAACACTGACGTGCTGTACGGAACGAACTTGAGGCCCTTTAAGTACGGCGATGAGAAGATCACAAAAGAGGTCTTCCGTCTTAACGTGCTGAACTATTTGGAGCAAGCCAAGAACTCTGGCATGAACATCAACTGCGAGTATGGGGAAGACACTACCCCTGCCGAAGACATTTTGTAGGAGATTTGATATGGACGAGAGAGAAACCCGATTGAGCATTAACAGCATTTCCATGTACAACATGAATGGCTTGAACTTTCTGATCATCTATTATGCGATCGGCTACCAGAAGGACTTGCTTTGTGTGGACTTGCCGCCACCTCCTTTGAATGCTGCTAAAATCAACGCGCTGCTAGACAACGCGAAGACTATTTTGCAACAAAAAGCAGCAGAGTACAAAGCTCCTCGCAGCGGCCCCGAGTACGTGGACGACGGCGTAGAGCCAGTGCCTAACATGGCGACCCTTCCCGCGAGCTTCGTTGATCCCGGAGCTGCCGCAAAAGAAGCTGCGGCCAAGGCTCTTGCCGAGGCTATGGCGGCGTTCGAAGCCGCGAGAGCGGAGTTGGATGAGGCTCTAGAGAACGAAGCTCTGTTGCTCAAGCGGCACCAAAGACTCTCGACGACCCCCGGCGGCGCGGCTGACGCTGCCGAGGACGCCTACAAAGCTGGCAAAAAAGCTCGGGAAGCTGCGGAGAAGGCGCTGTTAGCTGCTACCGAGAAGGCAGATAGTTTGACGCCAGCGGCGGCCCCCGCCCCTGCGACGACAAAAGCCCCCAACGCAGTGACGGCGGCACCCAGTGCGACGACAAAAGCCCCCAACGCAGTGACGGCGGCACCCAGTGCGACGACGGAGGCGGAGTCTCGGGCAAAGGTGACACTTTTGGATAGAAACCTGCCAGCGCACAAAGAGTATTTCGGCTCTATTATCACGGAGGTCTACGGATCCACACTGTGGAAAAAAGACGTAGAACTTGTGGATCGGGCTAGAGAGTGCCTTGATGAGCAAAATGGAAGGCTAATCATGATGATTGGGCAGGAGTGGAATTTTCAAGACATCCGAAGTGTTGTGATGTGCGAGATAATCCGAGGAGATCTCAAGTGACAGCTACGTCTATCGGCCTCATCGACTTCAAAAGCCATGGGGGGCTTGTAACCCTCATTCACCTTGCGGCACCATTTATTGGCGGGCAGAGAGATCTCGCGAGGTTTATAGGCGTAACTAAGTCAACATTATCTGCTTGGCATGTGGGCCAGCGCCCGCCGACTCCCGAAAAGTTAGCGGAGTTGGTCTCTGTTGCGAAGATGGAAGACCCTGCGGCTTTTACTCAGTATTGCCAGTACTTGCGATACGAAGAGCTGAAGTTACGCGCAATATCAGGCGTCCGGGAGATGGATTTCCCTCCAGAGCCTAGCGAAGGCCCCGTCGTCACTGTGCAAGAATTGTTGAGGCTAGTGGTCGCTAGGCGCGGAGCACAGACCGAATTGCAAATAAAGAGCGGCGTGACTCGATCGAAGTTCTCTGGTTGGGTTGTCGGGGATAGAGAGATTCCTCAAGAAGACTTAGCGAGGGTGATGGCACTGATTGAGGATCCCGTGCTGAGGCGCAAGTATAGTGACTTCTTGCTACACAACACGGAGCTACTGAAAGCGATCGCAGAGAAGCCCCAAGTCTATGAAAGGACTAAGACAAGAAGACTGAGAGTCTTCGAAAAGCCGGGCAGAAAGTATCGAAAGAAGCCCCGGTGCAAGGTCTGCGGAACGATTCTAGGGACAGAGGACGTTTGTGAATCTTGCGGAACTTCTGCAAGTTTTGCCGAAATACTAATCGCGAAGGAGACGGCCAATGACGGGTTTTGTGAGGGACTTTGAAAACATCACGGCAGCAATAGCTGCTTTCGTAGACAGCCTGCCGACCCCGCATGAGATGGATGCCAACTGGGAAAAGCTCCCAGAAAGTCCCGACAGTCTAGTGCATTGGCTTACCTTCGAGGTGCAGCTACTCTGCGCCAAAAGAGGGGTCGCTATGCCAACCACTGATGTTGTCGCGATTCCAAATATGCGGGATGTTATGAAAAGCATGGACACTGATCCCGAGGGAGTGGTGGAGAAGCTGAAAGAGGTAATACCTGCGATGTTTCACACTCCTCCGAGGGATAGGTTCATTCGGTCGGGTCTGTATTCGGGGAAGTTCGAGTACAACCGGGCTTGCTTTGTACCCGCCGGGGAGTCTATCCCAGAGCACTTCGCAGAGGTTATCTACGGGGCGATGTCCGTTGGGTGCAACGAAAAGACAAAATACTTGTTGATACGAGAGTTCATCAAGCCGAAGTCAAGGCAGTCGTTAGAAGCCTATCGAGGAATGCCCGTCTCCGCCGAGTATCGAGTTTTTGCAAAGGATGGAGAGGCGCTAGGAGTCATTGAGTATTGGCCTGAGAATACTCCGGGACTCGACATCGCCACCCGCAAGCAGATATATGAGGAGACTCCTCTAGACCCGGCTTGCGTAGACCTCGCTAGGGATTTGAGCAGATTAAAGCCTGACCGCGCTTGGAGTTTCGACTTCATGCCTGCGGAATCGGGAGAGTGGGTGTTTATTGATGTGGCGACTGCGGAGAACTCTTGGGGTTTTAACAATAAGTGAAGGGGAATTGACATGGGACCAGAGCCAAGTGATTTCGAGGTAAGGAAGATTCGTTGCGCTAATTGTTCCGAGATGGCGGACGACGACAACGAAGACTGCCCTGAGTGTGGGGAGTTTCTGCAAGAGGCATTGTGCGTTACTATAGAGTTCTTCTGCAAGGACACATCGGACATGCTGGGGCTTGCGGACTCGATACATGCCTCGGCAGGCTGTTTCTACATAGATAAGGAGGTGCTGTTCATAGACGTCCCTCGTGAAATATCGAAGGAAGACCCTCTCTACCCTGTCTATGAGCACTTGGGAGATAGTGGACGAGGGGACGATATGTGCACCCTCATGGGATTCGCGGAAAAGTACCCGGAGAATGTAGAGGCATTTCTGAATCTTTGGCAGAAGAAGGGTACGCAGGACGTCAACGAAATCATCAGGAGGCTAGCACAGTCCCGCGTTTTCGGGAAGTTCTCCTTTGAAAAGTTGCCTAGTCACGGGGGTGGCTTTGTAATAATCGTGCGTGCTCTGGGGATCGACCCCCTAGCCTTTGCAGATACAGACGGCCTCTATTTTTGGGCCGGTAGGAATCTGGACGAGAAGGAGCACTCCGAACTCATGGAGTGGTGCGAAGGGGAGTAGGATTTATGGGTGTGCCTGTTGTTCTTCGGGCCGGGGTTGGCGGGTTTAAGTCTGTGTTTGTCTCCTCTGGGGAGCTTACCTTCGAGAAGCTGCCAAATCACGGAGGGGGCTTTGTAATAGTCGTGGGCTCGTTGGGGGAAACCTTCTTGGCTTTCACGGGCACGAGCAGCCTCTACTCTTGGGCCGGTGAGAGGCTCAGCGAGAAGGAGCATTCGGAACTCGTGAAGTGGTGCGAAGGGGGGTAGGATTTATGGGTGTGCATGTTGTTATTCGGGCTGGGGTTGACGGGTTTATGTCAGCGTTTGTGGCAATATCTCAAATAGAAGTAGCGTCGCTTTCCGTTTACGGCAGTGCTGATGCTATGCCGAAACTCTCCCCCGAGGAGCCAGTCCTTTTTTTGGACTGCACGCCTAGTGAGGAGATTCTGACCCTTTTGCGAGGTCGTTGCTGCGGGAGCGTGAGGATTCTGGACAATCAAAACGAGTTCGGTGTTCGGGAGAGGTTCCTCAAGTATTTGAAGAAAGAGGGCTTGCGGCACAAGGCCGTGGACTGGCGGATAGCTATGGATGATTTGGGAGTCTTTTGCTTGTCTGATAAGCTTGTTCCCACTGCTCAGATTGCTACATGGTGCTTCGGAGACCCCCTGCCAGAGGGTAGGTGGGCAAGCATTTTGCAGAAAGTGGCATCAAGCAGCACGGATCACGCTTTTACGGAGGCAGTGGAGAAAATCGGGAGTCTTTTGTTATGTGGGTGTGATGTTCGACGAGATGTATTGGAACTCTCGAACAGCTTGAAACAAGAAAGGGCGAAGTATGCGGAAGTTTGGGAAGGGTGACTGGGTGTTGTGTGGCAAGGAATATCGCCTTGGTATTTCCGCCACTGATTTTAAGGTGGGAGACCTCACGGCATATGATGTGCATGTTTTCGAGGACGGATCTACCGATGAGGCCGAAGTAGAGATGAAGGTCACAGCCAAGTCTATAGACATGCAGATAGACGCAGTGCCAGACATTCGGTTTAGCGGCCATATCACCGTTTCAAAGAAGAAGTAGGAGGCATTGTCATGGCAGAACGAGGTGAGTTTGACGGAAGGGCGCGGGCAGCGGAGACCCTCGCAGTTAATGACGTGATGCAAGTTTTTGTAGCCCTCGCGAAGCAGCGAGGCAAGGAGGTGGCCGCTGTAACCCCACTCGCAGCGCGTTTGGGCGAGGAGATTGTGGCGGTGACTGGCGTGAGTCTCTCGACTATCGAGGGAGGGCTGGTTATCCTGCTTGACATCGATCCCGAAGGAATGGGAGGCACTCCATGTTGACACTCGTGTCAGGGAGGGCCGGGTCAGGGAAGACCACGTTTCTCTATAACCTTATGCGCGGGCGGGAAAAGGAAGTTGTCCTCTTGCGCCCCACAATCGGAGTGGGTCTAGAGTCTTGGAGAGGCCAGCTTCGCGATACGCAATCAGAAAAGAGGCTAGTTCTCATAGACGACTTCGACGCTTTTACATATGACGCCGCAACGTGCGGTTTGTTGTTCTGGCGGTCTTCACTGAAGCTCGATACGATCGCGGTGGTCCGTAGTGTGGAGACGTTTGGGGTTTTGCTTCGAGGAAGTATTAGCAACGACCACGCGGTATGTGCGCGGGTTTGCCATCCGGGGGGCGAGATTGTGATCCTCTCGGGGGAAGAACTCACTAAGGCACTTAGTTTGGACAACATCACAGAATATGCGGGGAACTGACAATGTATCAATCAATCACGATCGTGGGGCGGCTCGGGCAAGATCCTGACTTGCGCATGACTGCTAGTGGAACAGCCGTTTGCTCCCTGTCTGTAGGGGTATCGGAGACGTGGACCAAGGACGGGAAGAAGCAGGAAAGAACTGACTGGTTCCGCGTGACTGCGTGGGACAAGCTGGCTGAGATTTGTGGCAAGTACCTTGCAAAAGGTTCGCTCGTTATGTTTGTTGGGAGAATGCAACAAGAAACATACGAGAAGAACGGAGAAAAGCAGTACGTTTGGAAGCTGGTCGCTAAAGAGATGAAGATGCTTGACTCGAAAAAGGACACCGACGACAGAAGCCCATACGTTCCGCCCGGATCATCTCAGGCTAGAAATGGTAGCAAGGGCCCGACGGTGAATAATTATAGTCCGGGAACAGATGATTCCGGTATTCCTTTCTGAGGGGGTTTTATGTTCAATCCAAATACACTGAACCACTTCTGGATAGACCCTCAGAACACCCTCTTTGACTGGCCTTTGGACCTTGCTCTGCAAGAGTTTCCTTGCATAGTTATCAAAGAGGGGAGGAAGTTTGTAGTCTTGGAGGCGGAGATGGTAGCAGATATTGACAAGATGATCACAGAAAAGGCGGACTCTAAGTATGACGAGTGAGGAGAAAACACTGAGGATTTTTGTATACGGCACCTTGAAGAGGGGGGAGTCTAACCACCCGCTCATGGCGGGGCACTCTGAGATTTGGAATGCGTGGACCGTTGGAGATCTCTATGACTTGGGAAGCTTTCCCATGCTCAATGTGACTCGGGTGAAGCATAGAATACTGGCCCTATCGCACAAGAACCTCCAAGAGGATCTCCAGAACCAAGACGAGTTCTCGGAGAAGTTCGCGGAGAAGGGGAGAAAGCTGCGACTGTCAAAGGTCGTCTCGGGGTTCCCTGTCTATGGAGATCTGGTAGTTTTCAAGGGGTCCGAAGCGTTCCTTGGGGAGGTGCTTGAGAGGCTTGATGGCCTCGAAGGGTTCCAGGGAAATGCGCTCTATGACATGTATAAAAGGGCACTCGTGCCCGTGGAGACTATGGAGGGGGTTACTACTGCATGGGCGTATATTAAGGGCGATAACTTTAGCCTTGACGGGGCTAGTTTACTGGGGGGACTATGGAGAAAGTTCGGAAAGAAGAGACGATCGACGTAGAGGCGGAAATTCTTCAACGGGTGGGCACTGTATCCAACGCCATTATTGCGCTGGCCGGGAGTCAGGAAGACCGCTTGCAGGTCATGGGGGGCGTGGGATTTTCTTTATTCTGCCTCCATCTTGCCCCTTTGAGCAATGAGGAAAGAGAAGACAAGATCAAGAGGCTCGTACCTCAACTTCGTGAGGGCTTGGCGGAGTGGGACGCTCAAGAAGCGGCGGATGTCGCAGAAGCTAACAAAGAAAGTGTCGGCCCGACGCGGGAGAGTCTCAATGGAATTTGACGCACGGCTTATCGAGCACTGCAAGCGCGGCGGGCAGATTCGCGACATATCCGGGGTTCGTTACATGCTCTTGGAAGGGAAATGGCACGCGGAATATGAAGACTACCCTCCGCCAAGCGCGGACAGCTACCCCGAGATTTGCGGCCTTTTTGTAGAGGACGAGTTTTACCCTTGTCAGGAGCCTAAGACGTGACAACCCACATATTTTACCATCACGATATGGACGGAATAGCGACCTATTTTAGCTGGGCGCACTGTCTGGTGCAGCAAGATACTTTCGGACTTATTGTAACCTCTTCTGTGAAGGAGAGATTCTTTGACATGAAGCTCGTTCTCCCAGAGGATTCCGTGGTCTTCCTAGATCTGTGCCCGGATCCTAAAACCCTCGAAGAGCTTTTCGACAAAGAGATCTCACACATCACAGTGATCGATCATCACGAAGGGGCCGTGCCCAACATCGAAGCAATCGAGAGCTTGTTTATGGGTCGCTGTACTGTGCATTTCGATCCGAAAGCAAAAGGGGCTTGCCTCATTCCGTGGGCAGTGGCTGGGAAGGCAGTTCCCGACGCTATCCAGTTGATTGGCGCTCGCGATGGCTGGGACTTTTCAGACTCTCGGACGGCACCTCTGCATGAGTGGTTGACAAAGGTCGGACCTCAGGTAGAAGCCAGAGCGGAATGGTTGCCGATTTTCTATGACTTATGCACGCGGCCTCACAAGCTAGAGGAGGCGATAAGCATAGGAAGCCAGCTAGTTCGGCACCAAGGGCTGAGAGTCCTTGAGCACTACCGGGAGAGGTGCCACCGATTCATGCTGAAGAACGGCATGGAGATTCCTGCCGTAAATACGGAGAGCGATATTTCTGAAGTAGGGAACGCTCTGGCTGCGTCCGAGAGCTTAGGCGTTGGAGTTGTGTGGTCCATGGATCCAAAAGGTGTAAGATTAAGCTTCCGGTCGGAGGCTGGCGCACACACCACCGCAAGAGAGTGTGCAGAGTCTTTCGGCGGGAGTGGGCGACGCGAAGCAGCAGGGGCTAGAATTTCTTTGGGAGAATTTTTACCTCGATTGAAGGGAGTTCTATGATTGTTTCTGAGAGTCTTTTATCCGCGATTAGTCTCGGAGTGGCGCTAGTTTCGCTCTCCATGTCTATCGCAGTTGCGGCGCGAGTTGTCTGGTTCCCTATGCGGGCCAAGCGAAGATACCTTGTAAGGATGTCGGATGGAAAGGTGCAGGAATTGCAGGAAGTCCCGCCTGACGCAGCCGAAGAGGGGAAGAATAATGATTGAATCAAAGTACCCGGAGAAGAGAATCACCATTGAATTTTGCTCAACACCCGAAGGGTTCGATGGAGATATGGTAGACGAGGCGATGATGGCACTGGAGGCTAAGTCGGTCCTTTGCAGTCTGTTCGACTACCAGAACTTGCTGAAGCGAGAGGGGGTAACTATCGAAACCTTGCAAACAGCATTCTACGAACATTTTTCGGAGGCCCTCCGCCGACTCAAGTAGACCCGCCTTGCGATTCTGGTATTCTGGAGGGTAGTACCCTCTCGAAAGGAGTCGCCCCTTGGAAATTCTCAGTAACCCCGTCAGCAAACATCTCACGAAGCTTCGCGCCAATATGACCAACATTCTAGTGGGAGTTGAGCTAGAAACTCAAAAGTTCGAGAATATGACGTGGCACGGCCTCTATAACTTAAGGGAGCCAGAAGACACACTCATACCAGTGTTTAATGCACGCCTCCATGAGATACCCGTGGCGTCATTTAGCCCGAACAACTCGGCGGCGCTAGGGAGTAGGCTCTTCCCCCTATTACCGAAGCTCAAAGCCCCTGCGTTTTTTGAGAAGCTCCTGCTAGGGTTTGAGTGGACATCAGGAGACCTAGACCGGGAACATGCGAGATGGTCCCCCTCGACGACGGACACGGGAGAGGTTTTAAGTAGCGCATTATTGCTAGGTAGCCCAACTCTCGTGGGCGGGGTTCTCCGGGCTCCTGTGGAGTACATGCTCCCCGATATGCCGAAGAAGGGGAAGGCTTACATTTGCATCCCAGAGCCTATTTTTATCGACCTCCTACACCATGCCCTCAATAACGGAGTGTTTAGTGTACGGGAAGTGGTACAGTTGTTGCAGAGTCTCTATGAGGATGAGGCAGCCTCCGCGTTCTATCGAGAGTGCTTCGGGCAGTATTGCATAGACCATAAAAGCCCCAAAACCATACATAGAGTGAGACAGGAAATAGAAGACTTGTGCGGCCTTGCTGTAGGTGTGAATCAAGATGGGTCCGTGGACGGCCCGGAATTTCAATTCCCGTGCGAGTGCGGAGCCCCGCCAAACGCAGTGAAGACGGCACTCGACCGATTCCTAAAGACCTACTCCATTGTGGTGGATAGGGAGTGCTCCTTTCACATACACATCTCCTCGGAGGGCATGAGAGTTGGCGGGGGCGCAATCTACACCCAGTTTTTGATGCTAAAATTCTTGTCGGACAACGCCGAACGCTTCCCCCGCTGCGTGATGGAGAGGGTCGTCAAGGGCATGGGAGTAGAGGCCACCTCCGAGTATTATGACTTCCAGTTGCGAGAAGGGGAGAAGCATCTCTTCGTAGCGGACCGCATTCACACATGGGAGTTTCGCTGCTTTGGCAACGTAAAGACGATGAAAGACGCCAACATCTGCATAGACCTAGCGATAGACGCCTTTCTATGGGCCCATCACCCAGACGTTCGCGAGGAGTTCGAGGACTACAAGCACGGTGTAGGAAAGCTCTTCAATTTATGCCACTTGTTGCGGGTGAATATGTTGGAGAGGTTCAAGAAAATTTTGAAGGGGGCCAAATGAGAGCAAACCCAGTTAGTCGGAAGATTGCCAAGTCTCGCGCGGACTTGTCTGGCATAAAGATAGGCGTAGAGCTTGAAACACAGAGCCTAAACGGGAACACTTGGGATGACTATTACGGGAAGTTTGACCCGAAGCCCTACTGGAATATGTTCATTAGGAGCGATACCCTCCTCGAAAGGGTCGTGGAGGCTTTTGACGAGGCGAAGATCTTCTTGACGCCTCAGCAGTTCGCGGAACTGGAGGCACCCCTCTGGGACGTGCTGCATGGCGGCATGTCGCACTTGAGCCCGGCTGCGCTTGAGTACGACCCGTTTTTACGGGACCACACCGCTAGGGGGCTATTTAGGGCGGGATTGGCCGTGCTCGCCAAAGGCCTGCCGCCAGATGTCCGCGAAGTGCGGAGCGTCACCGCCTACGGGCCAGACATCGCGCTCCTGCTCTCGGTCGGTAATCCTCCAGAACCAGAGGAAGCCGTTCTGTCTCGCCAAGAGTTCCGAGAAGTTCTTATGAAGGTTTGCAAGGAGGGATTCGGGAAGGGCCTTCCGGGTATGCAGTATCGGGCACTCTTCGGGCTGGCAGGCTTGAGGGGGTCCGTATTCGAGATGTTTCTCAGAGAGTTTGCTGAGGATACTTGGGAGAACATGCGTTCGAGGGTGCCGGAGGACTGGAGAGTGGCCCTGACACACTTCATCGACGAAGAGATCTACACTCGCCCGGAGACATTGAGCGATGAGATGTACGGACTGTCTGGGCTCCTCGTAGGTGTCACCCAGGACGACAGTGTGGATGGTCCCGAGCTTCAGTTCCCGGAGACGAGCGGGGCCAGCGTGGAGAAGGTCAAGCACGCACTTAAGAAGTTCTTTGAGAATTACAAAGTTGAAGTTGACGCTGGCTGTTCGTTCCACATACACGTTTCCGATGAGTCGCTAGTGCGCCCGGTGAATAAGCTAGACGATAAGTGGGATCTCCCTGCGGACGTGATGTACACCCAACTTCTGTTTTTGACTTACCTTTGGGAATTTTCGCATAGGTACCCGCTCTCCGTCGTCGAGAGAATCGCCGACCGTTGGAAAGAAGAAGAGTTGAGATTTTTTATGTTTCAGCTAGGGGCGGACAAGTATCTTTTTGTGGCCCCTCGGTTGGATACTTGGGAGTTTCGCTGCTTCGGTAATGTCGATAACTATGAGGATGCTTGCGCCTGCATTGACTTTGCCGTTGATGCCTATCGGTGGGCTCTCCACCCAGACGTGCGAGAGAAGTATTCAAGCTTGCTTGCAGGCCCACGTCCGAAGAATAACCTTCTTGCGGCATGTGAGAGGCTGGGAAAACTTCTCATCAATAAATTCGAAAGGCTGGTGCGGCAATGAGGTATAACTCGGAAAGCTTCAAGCCAATCTTGAGCGTTGAGGACATCCCAAAGGAGTTGGGCGGAGATTTAGGGGACTTTTGTTACGCCGTTATTCGCGGGGAGGCGGGCCTTATCGAAGACCTTGTTGGGGACCGCAGATGGCAAGGCTTCGATGACTGGATTGAAGACCAGTCGGAGAATCTAGAAGAACTCGCCGAGGAGTACGATATTGAGGTCGATTATTCGGGGTGCGAGGATGAAGACGAAGACGAGGAAGAGGAGAACAAGCGTCGTGCCCTACGCTACGCGGTTGAAAGTTCCCGAGAGGTCCAAGAGCGGTGGGCTCGCGGTGTTCTCGAAGACAGTAAAACCAGTCACGCAGGCTCGGGGATATTTGAGCCAGAATCCCTCAAGGCCTATTCCGGGTGGATTGCCCACTACACCAACGAAGATCCTGAAAGAGTTTTGAAGCAGGGGTGGGAGGGTGTCTCCGTTGACACATGCGGGATCACCAAGCTTGACCGAGGGGAATACATCGGAGGAGACCTCGGCTTCGGCTACCCCGTTGATGAGGACGCAGACACGAAGGGGAGTAGGTACGGGAACAATTACATACTCACAAAATCCCCTGCGGTTTTGGTCTACCATACGAGCGACGACGAGGAGCAAGTGGTCTTTAGCGTGTCGGATTACATGGTGGCAATACCCGTAGGGGATGGCGGAATATCGTTAAGCTTTCTCAAGAGAATGGTAGCGAAGTCTGACAGGAAGGCACTGGAGGAGTGCTTTGTCGCTGCACTTGCTGAGCGGGATTATGACGAAGACGACCTCTATTACGGGCCCGCTGGGGCAGAGGATGCCGTTGAGTTTTTAGAGAACGTCTTCCAGCACCTCCCCGGCTATTTAGATAAGGAAGAGTAGGATGTCAGTAGCAAATACTGCAATTATTCGCAAGAACCCCTCCGCGCCGCTCCAGACGCTCATTCGGGATTTGGGCTACGAGTGGATTCTGCGTGGGTCGATTCTCGACTACGGCTGTGGGGCCGGGCGAGACGTGCTTGCGCTTCGGGAAGCCGGGTGCCCCGACGTGTGGGGCTACGATCCGTATTTTACGGGCCTAGACAAGCTCCCGAGGGAGACAAAGGACGTTGTGCTATGCACCTACGTTCTCAACGTCATAAAGAACCCCAGAATGCGCGAGAAGGTCATTTCCACCTGTATC
>CAZMHO010000021.1:21913-25462 GCA_964566085.1 uncultured Thermotogaceae bacterium
CGCGGACCGCGCCGCGATCTTCTCGATGCGCCGGGATCTCACCCGAGGGACCGCGACTCAGGTTTCAAAAACCTCCTTGCGCTGGTTTCATGAGATACTTGAGGCAGCCCCCGAAGCGTGCGACATTTCCGTAATCTATGACACAGGTAAATTCTGCATTGTATGTGCGGAGTTTTGAAAGGAGCAACCATGTACCGACAAAATCCTCTGAAGAATTTAACAAACGTGAAGATCGGCGTAGAGCTAGAAACTCAGGCATTCGACGGATACACTTGGGACGATCTGACTCGTGGAAATGGCGGAGAGGAGATCGACTATTACGAAGTAGTTGAGGAGACTTTTCGGGAGAGTGGTGTCCTAGACCACTGGCTAAGGCAAGTGAGTGATCCAGTGGGTCGATAGCAATCACCCCGAATCTGGTAGTAAAGGCCCTGCGGGAGACCTTTTAGAAGATGCGAAGGGTATGCTGGCACACACTCAGAATTTCACTCTCGGCGCGGTGCGGGACAGCACTGTGAGCGGCCCTGAGTTTCAATTCCCGTGCGAGGACAAGGACGGGGACACGCCGGATCGCGTAAAGAGCGCACTCTGGTTGTTCTTCCGAAACCATGAGGTTCTTGTTGATAATGGGTGCTCGTTTCATATTCATGTATCGTTCCGCGAGATGGCGAAGCAATATGACGAATTTTCGCAGTATCTGAGTATCCAGTATCTCGTAGACCACTTCGAACGAATACCCCAGAGCGCGTGGACTCGGGCGAGTGAGCAAGGTGACTATTATGCAAGAGGTATCACAGCGGACCGCACCCAGTTTGTGGCGTATCGCGGCAATACATGGGAGTTTAGATTCTTCGGGAACATCGACAATCTCGACGACGCAGAGCAAGCAATTGACCTCGCGATCGACGCCTGCCGGTGGGCTTATCATCCCCAGACACAGGAAAGATTCAAAAAATTACGAGGGAGAGGGCGAGAGGAATTGAACCGAATATCCCATACGCTCTTCGAGCGACTGTCAAAAGCGACGACTTAGAGAAGGTCCGAGTAAGAGATCTCTACTTCAGCCTCGACCTTCTTTTTCTTTTTCTTACTGCCGCTGCCGATTAGGTCTGAGAAGCACTGGGACTCTGGCTTCTTGAGATACTCGACCTCTTCGGGCGTCAGTTTCTTGCCCTCCGTCACCGCTTTTTGCAGTCGGAATTTTCGCTCTATCATGCCAATTAAGGCCACATCAAAGTCACTATTTGCGGCTACGACCCAGTGCACCGTTACAGGGCTTGTCTGGCCGATCCTGTGATGGCGGTCTTGCGCCTGTTGAATATCTGCCCCGTTCCATGGCAGATCGTTGAAGATACTTTGAGTAGCCTTCACGAGATTAGCGCCTACGGCGAGGCTTTGGCGGGTAGAAATTAGAACCCTGCACGCGGGGTCCGTCATAAACTGAGCCTTTGTTGCCTCTTTTTGCTCGTGACTCATGCCCTCGCTCCAGTGCTTGAGAGCTTGCGGGTGAAATTCCTTGACTTGTCGCCAGATCTCCCCGGCTGTGTCGATAAATTCTGAAAAGACAATCACGGCCTCGTCCGAGTTCTCGATAATATCTCGGATTTTTTCTACCGTCTGGTCTACTTTTGAGTTCGCGGACTCGTGCTTGTACTGCATGACAAGCTCTATGGAGTCGGGCATGTGTACGGGGTCTTCTACGTCAATATCCAGTCGGGTTATCGTTTGTGGTGGGAGGAATGCCAGAACCTCGCTCTTGGGCATCGACAAATAAATGCGCTGTATGTCGTGCCAAAACTTGCCCGTGGGCTGGTCAAATAGAGCGCACCCGTCCGGGTATGTCTCCGGGTCAAGGAGCTGGATCTGGGGGTGGAGTTCTTCCCTCTTGTTTTTTACCGCCGTGCCTGATAAAAGGATAGCGTGTTTCATTGTCTTGGAAAACTCCCGAACACGCTTCGAGCGTAATGAATTAAAATCTTTCAGAAGGTGGCTTTCATCAACTATAAGTAGGTCAAAATTACCAGCTACAAGAAACTCTTCCCACTTCTTGAGCGACTCATAATTGACTGACACTAAGTCTAGTGACTTCGGGTCTGGCATCCCCTTTTTCTTTTTGTCGAGTTCGAGTACATTGCGGAAAGTGTCTGGGAAAAACTTTTGTGCTTCAGCAGGCCACTGACGCCGCACGACTTTTGGACAAATAACGATTGCCCGGAGCCCGTGTTTTGCAGCATATGCGAGTGACATACAGGATTTACCCGAGTTATGTGCTACAATCCCATTGGCTACAAAATTCTCCGCGAAGGGGACGTGTATGTCATAGACTTCTAGGGGGGCCGCCTCCACCACAGAGATGCACAGACTGGACTTAGGGTGAAAGATGGGCAGGGTGGAGATGTCTCCGTGGAGCGCCAGATGTACGGTAGCTTCGAGCACCTCTAAGTTATCTACGCAGTTGTTGAGCTTATTGCCGTCTTTGTGGTGAACATGAACTCCCTTAGATAAGAAAGTGTATCCGTCCAGTTGCTCCGATTCTCTGCAAATGGTAAGCCACTCTTCAAAACTCACCTTGTTTAATTCAGCCTCGATAACAAGCCTATGCTCTCCTATCCCTAAATTTCCCTTCGCCTTCGAATGGTTTGGGTGCTTAGGCACTTTAATGTAGCGATAGCCGTCTCCAGAAACACACCCCTTGCTCCTTTTGAGTCGTGCGAGTTTCGGAATACTGGCGGCACAATCCCTACAGTGGCCGATGTATTTTGAGTATTTGTAGGACACCATGTTTTCGGTTGTTCCGCAAGTTTTGCACACCGGAGTTCCATTCGTTACAATTGTCTTGCCCTCGCAGTCAGCAGCAGCTACCCACCCCTCAGAAGTCAGTACGGGGTGATCTGGCGTGCAGGTGAGGGTTTTTCCGTCGGCCAGTGTGATCTTTACGGCAGGCTTTACGCCCCGTGCGAAGGTTTCTTGAATGGGCATGGTCCGCAGTTTCCCCTCAAATAGGCACCTAACAGATGTTGGGATATTCGGATCCCATCGAGCTTTGCTGTTTTTCCAGCGTCCACTTACTCCTCCATGGAACTTCTCATGGAGCTTTTTGAGAGTTATCTTAAAAGACCTCCCCGCCCGGTGCGCCGTTACGATAGCATTTCCATCAACACAGCCCATACAACAACCCAGTAAGCACCTTCCGTTCGATTTTTCGATAAATTCGACCGCCCTGTTTTGATGAGGGAAGAGTGACATTCCCTCCGCGAGTTTCTTTGCAACAATCGGATCCATCGAGGCAAACCCCCGCATTTTCTCTTCGTGGGCGGCTCTGGCATGTTGAAACGTCGCGTCCTCGACTAAGGTAAAGCCCCGACCCTCAAGTGCGACTCGGGCCTCCTGAGCAAGCGCGAAGGACATTGTAGCACGCTCGCGGGTATCATCGAGATACTCGCAGATGCCCGACAGGGGGCCGCTTTTGTTGTTGAAAACCTCATTGTATGCAGACGTGGCCCTTTGCGCCTTGAAGCGTATCTTACCCTCTGCATAGCGGATTACGAC
>CAZMHO010000022.1:0-17732 GCA_964566085.1 uncultured Thermotogaceae bacterium
GGTATCAGAAGCGGACATTTTTTTCGATATGTGCGTTTCCATATAGACGGATTGTACATACGGCACGACGACTTCGCTTCGGTTCTTGAACGTTCTCTCCGAGACGGCGCTTTTTAGAACGCCGCTGAGCGTTTGCGCTCGTTTTAACGCTTCCCCGGATTCTCCGATCTCGAACAAAAAAGCCATGTCATCCAAACTATGGCGGCTATACCGCGCGAGCGCCTGCAGGTTTTTCGGTTCGTATTTTCGCGCTTCGTCGTCTTTAAGAACGGATAAGCCCTGGAATAGTCTTTTCCGCTCTTCCAGGCTATGAATACCCCTTCAACATGGGCCGCTTTGCTCTCCCATTGGGCTTTTTCTGCGTAAGAGCCATCCAGGGACGCCGCCTTGATCAAGGCCGAAAGGGCTTCGGCGTATTCCTTGTGTTTGAAAAGCTCCTCCCCTTTAAAGAAAAAGGCTTTCGCGAAGGTCGGGTTATCTCGTATCGCTTTATTCACCAGGTCTATCGAATCCTTGTACCGCCCATCGAGAGAGGCAATAAAGGCTAATTGATACCAGATTTCCCCGATTTTCAGGTCCTTCTCTTTCTGGTCTCTGAGAGCAATTGCTGTTTCGTAAACGGTTTTCGCCTCAGAGTAACGCTCCAGGGCGAACCGTGTTTCCGCGTGAAGAAATGCGGCGTAGGTGTCGTAACCGTCCTCATCGGAGGCCTGCAAAAAAAAGGGCAGCGCTGTATCGAAATCTTCCAGTTTGAGATGGCACATCGCGATTCCGATCACGCAGGAATACCGCCCGGGCTTGCTTTCGAGTACGTCCGAGAATACCGCTAAGGCTTCGGAATAGCTCTGACGATAAAAAAGGGAAAAGCCCAGCTTTTCCCTTATTTCGAGGTCGTCCTCGATTTTCTTCCGCTCGAGTATGTCCAAGTATCTTTTGTAAGCTTCCACCGCCTTGGTGGCATTCATTTTCGCTTCGGCCTCCTGTTCATCCTGTTTCTTATACTCGCCATTAAGCTGGGCTTTCCGGGCTTCCGTCACCGCAATGTCCTGGAGAGCTCCATACGTTTTGCCGACTTTCTTCCAAACCCGTTCATTATCGGTATCGACACGGACGACTCTTTCAAACTCGACAATCGCGCTTTTGAAATAGGCGATCACGTCTTTAATCGGAGGCGCGGGTTTTTGATATTCCGCCATTTCCACATAAGTATCGCCGCGTTTTTCGAAAATTTCCAATCGTTCGGGATCGAGCTTTAAGAAGGCGGCGTACGCGTCCAGGGCTTTCTTGAATTCGCCCATAAGCCTCAAAGCGTCGCCTTTGGCTTCTAAAGCCGGCGTGTAGGAAGCGTTGAGGGCCAACGCTTTGTCGAACTGTGCGACCGCGTAGTTCAGGGTTTCTTTCCTGGCCTTGTCTTCCTGGAAATCGGACAAACGAACCAGTATGGACCCATGGTAGAAATAGGCTTCACAATACGTTTCATTAATTTCGAGAGCCCGCTTTGCTTCTTCTCGCGCTTGTTCATAGGCGCGTTTTCTCTGCTCTGCTTCCGGCTTCGTATCCGCAATATGCATTCTCGTCTTCGCCAAACCCAACCACGCTTCACCATAGAACGCGTACAGTTCTTTTGCTCTCTGATACTCTTCAAAAGCCGTCTCATAGAGTTTCATCAGGAAGAAAACGTCCGCTCGCCCTAACACCGCCAAAGCGTTTTGCGGGTCTTTTACCAAGGCGTTGTCATATACGGTCAATGCGTCGGCAAGTTCGTTCAGTAGCTTCTTCTTATCCGCCGTCATTTTCAGGGAGATGCTGTCCGCTTTTCGGTCGCGCCGTTCTTCCAGCCGAGCTACCCAATCGGACAGGATAAAATACCGTTTTTGAGAGATGGCTTCGTTTAGCAGCAGAGAGATCGCGTTTTCACCGCGGATCGCTATCGCGAAATCCATGACATCTTTGCTGTCAACGGTTTTTAAAGACAGATCGATGTCCTTTTCCAGAAGCAGTCCGAGGACTTCGATGTTTCCTGCCTCCACGGCGAACATCCCCGCCGTATACCCTCGTCGATCCTGTCGGTTGCGATTTGCTCCCAAAAAGATTAGAGGAAGGGCGCTGCGATTGTCTTCGTTTTTTATTGAGATCATCAGAGGCGTCCTCCCGTCTCTATCGGTCGCATCGAGGTTGGCCCCGGAGCGCAACAGATCCACCATTAAAAACGCGTCTCGGTTTTTGACGGCTTCTACAAGCGCTTCCTGCGCTTGAAGGGATGTATTGGCTCGGTAGCGAATCGCTTTTTCCAAAAGCAAACGGAGCAAACGGGTGTCGCCCCGCTTCATCGCTTCGAAAGCCCCTTCCCAAAAGACTTCTTGCAATCCGTCAAAAGTTCGAAGGCGCTCGACAGCGGAAATGGCGAATTCAGAGAGACCCAACGCGCATGCCAGGGAAAAAGCGCTGGCGCCGGCAGCCATTTCGAAGGCGTCGGCCCGGTTCTCTAATAGGAAGAGCGCGATCGATTCGGCTTTTAATCGTATGACGGCGTTCAGAAAACTGTCCCCTTCCGCATTACGAAGCGTAAGGAGCGTCTGAAGGTCTTCCGGCGAGTAGGTTTTTAAGGACGAACTCACGAGCTGAACCGGCGCCGTGTCGACTTGATCGAACAACTCTTGCGGAGTGAATGCAAGATTGAGAGTCGCCAAACAGATTACGAAACAAAAGATCGTTAGTGTCTTCATACCCTGCTTCCCCTTTCTTTTTCATTATTCATAATATTCGAAGCTCCGGTAAACGACTAACTGCGGCTTTTTTTGCAGCAAGTCATCCCAGGGTTCTTTTTCCCAAGCGTACTGGATCACCTTTATCCAGTTTCCCCAGGCGTCGAAGAGCCGTTCGTATTCGATTTTGTACGTTAGGTTTTCGTTAGCGTCGTACCGTTCCTCCGTGATGAGATTGTTCCCTTCGTCGTAAACGAAGACGCGACTTCTCTTGTTTCCATCAAGATAGATGATCTCTTTCACCTGACCGGAAGCGTAATAGGATAGCTTCCGCTTGTAGTTGTCCTTGCTGTTTTTTACCTCTTCCTCGATCATGCGGTTTGATTCGTCGAACTTGCGTTTGTAATAGTCCACTTCTTTGCCAGATATCTTCGTCTTCTCTTCGATCACGTTCTTTCGATCGTCGAACTGCCTTTCCACTACCAAATCGGAAATTTTTTTCGAGCGGTCGAAGAGCATTTGGCTTTCGATGGTCTTCTCAACGTATTTTTTGGTCGGATTTTCGATATACTCCCACGTTTCGTGAGACTCGACGAAGTATACCCGTATCCCTTTATCGAGATAGGAAGCGTATACCTTGTCTGAGATCATGCGGCCTTTTGTATCGTAGGTAAAAATTTCTTTAGAAAAGACGTCTCCTTGAGAAGTGTACTGGGTGATCTCGAGCGGAATGGCCGCGGAGGGCCGAAAGACCCTCTTCCACAGGAAGACGCCGCTGATGCCATAGCGGCTTTGTTCTACCAGTCGACCGGCGCTGTCGTATTCATAGGTTTCTCTTTCGAGCATTCTTTGGGCGTCGTTGGAAACGCGCTCCATAAGCAGCCCGGATAGATAGACCCATTTTTGTCGGTTGTAGAGTCCTTCGGCAGTGTACGCTTCGCTCAAGACAAGTTTGCCGTGTTCATACTGGAAAGTCTTTTTCGTATAGAGTCGGCCATAGCGGTCATTGACCACTTCTTCCAATAGCCGGCCTCCCGAATCCGTTATTCTGATGTATTCTACGTTGCCGATTCCGTTAATGCGCTTCTCTGACTGGAGGTAGGATTCGTTGTCGCCGTTCCCCGCATACCCGAGTTGGATTTCGTAGGTTGTCGTTCCGATACGGTCCGATTCCCGGATCGAAAGCAAACGAAGACCGGTATCGTCGTAGGAGAAGGTTCTCGCGCTAACGAAGCCCTCATGCGAATGGATGGCTTTTTGAAGCAACGCACCGTTTTGCGAGAAAACGCTCTTTATCTCATAAACCACATCTCCGTTCCAATCGATCATCCGTTCGGCCGTAACCTGTCCGTACACGTTCGTTTCCCTTCGAACGATAAAACAATGCACACCGTCCGGTAAATCGAGGGGTTCCTCGAGCGGTTTTTTGATGAAGGAGCGGTCGATTTGCAGCAGGTCTAATCCGAAAGGAACATAAATCCGCTCCTCGATCATTTCCCCGTACTCGTTAAACCGCACGGTCAATTCGGTGATACGCGATATCTCCGTATCCACGCCAAATTTTCGTTGAACCTCCGCGCTCTCTTGGATAACGGTCTTTACCGGTCCGTACCAACCAAGCGCCCGTTTCGGCGTTGTCCGCATCGTTTCGGCCCCGTAATCGGACAGATACGCTTGAACGGGAATCTTGTAATCGTTAAGCAGTTGTACGACCGGGAATTTTAGAAAGGCGCTGATGTCCACAAATCGCAGTTCTCCCGAAAAAAGCAGCGAACTGCAAAACAGGAGAAGCGTTAAAACGAGGTGTCGATAGGTCGTTTTTCGCATAGGTTCTTACCCTCCATACCTTCTAATTCACGTAAACGACGACGCAGCCGTCTAGTGATTCTTTCCCGCGCGATACGGTTACCGGCAAACGGTAGAAACCGGGTTTTTTCGGGGCCAACAATAGCGCCTCATCTTCTTCGTATCGTTCGACAAGCGTAAATCCCTGACGGGTGTCGAAAACGATCCCGATATCATCCGAAAAAGGATAGTAGCGCACTTTGACGTAGAGTGGCGCCCCGGGGGCTACTAAAAAGGGCGACGCCGTTATCGTATTTATTCGAAGAAAAGCCCAATCATCCGGAAACCGGTAAAAAAAAGGAGCGGATATCGGAATGTCTTTTTGATTCTTCAGTTGTAGAACGTGCTGATCGTGGTCAAAATAGGTCTTTTGAGTCCGGTACCACAACCAGACATCCCGTTTTTCTGAGGAAAGGCTTGTTAAAACAGGAAGGAGTATTTCGGATTGGTTCAAATCCATGAAAAACCCGCCGGATCCTTCTGCGAGATCCTTATAGTACTCCCAATAAAAAGACTCCCTTCGAAAATCGTAAAAAATGGATAACATGAGGCTTTTCTCGATTAAGAGAGCGCTCAACGCCTGGTATAACTTGCGATTAATCTGAGATTCGATGGGGCACTCATCGGAGAAAAGGATAATCATCTTGCTCGCCTTCTCCCTGAAAGGCAAAGAAGTAGCTGCCGCTATCATTTCGAAGGGTTTGCTCGGATGATTCCCGTCAAAAAAGACGGCATTGGACACGGTTTCGATGATCCTTGATGGATCGGAGGTGAAGGGATTGGCGTTCGGGTTATTGACTGTTTCCGAAGTCTTCGGATAGGAAACGGTGTTGATCGAATCGGAAAAACCGATAACCGCGATCGAGAAGTCTATCTTATATTGGATCATCAATTGAAGCAACTCGACCGTTTTCTGAACGATCACTTTCTCAAAACCTTTGACACTCCGGCTGTTGTCTATTAAGAACACGATGTCACTCATCGGGTTTTCCCGGCGGGTTTTTATTTCCACATACTCGACTTTCACTTCTTGACCGTCTTCGTAAAGCTTCATCGCGATATTGCTCATATTGCCCTCTAAAAGAATACTTAAACGCACCAGCGGAAAATCCTGGAGTTCAAGAGAGTTGATATAAGCGTTTGCGAACTCTAAACCGCAGATACCGAGTAACGCCAGCAGAAGTATCGTCGTTTTTTGCATCAAAGCCCTACTCTCACGGTTGAACGGCGATGACAACCGAACCCTTCATTTTTATTTGACCGGATGAAACTTCTACGATAACGTTATAAAATCCTTCTTTTTGAGGCGCTTTCCACCCAATTTCGGATTTCCCGTTTGCTGAAGTGAAGGACCCTTCCGCACATTCCCAGCGGTAGGCCACGTTTTTGTGGGGGTAGGCAAGACAAGTCAACAGAGCTTCTTCACTGACGTGAAGGATATTCGGAAAAGCTGTGACGGTATTAATCCTCAAGCGGGTTTGATAGAGCAAGTCAGAAAATTGAAAAAACTGGATGAACAACCTATCCCCCTTCTCGGATAAGGCAAAAAAACTCGGATCATAAAGAGATTGGTCAAGAGCCTCTGACTCATAAGTCAAAACTTGTTGGTATTGAAAGAAATCGGCCAAAATATCGACAAGGTACAGATGCGTCGGCTTCTCCCCAAACCCATACCGAGAACCCGGCGTCATCCGATTTATGTAATCGATGTAATCATTCTTTTGTGAAACGAAGAAAAGTCCGATATTGTTTTTCATAGACTTCGAAACGATTGCGTCGATGAGGAGGGCGCCGGCTTCGAACCCTTTCCTTAAGTCGTCCTGGAAGGAGTCGGTGATCAAGACGACCGCTTTTTGACTATTCGCCCGGAAATGAAAGTTAAGAGCGTTACATAAAAATTCGGGTATCGCCTTCGCATTCGTAAACGGTTTGACCTTCACATACCTCGATAGCAAGTTCTTGACCTGATCGAGATCCTGCGTCAGGTCTTGATACAGCGTTTGGTTATCCAACGGGATAACGGCTCCCAGACGCAGATCAATGCTCGAGTCCTTACAAAACTGGACTAACGTGTTCACGTTTTCGTTAATTTTTAGGGGGTCAGATATCGCGCTGTTTGCCATATCGACGATCAACACCAGATCCACTTCTTCCGGTCGATAGGGGGAAACATGAACAGAACGCGAGAATACAACGCTGTCTCCGTTTTCCATCGCGGAATAGGCTTCGCTCATCTCTCCGAGCGCGGGAGTAAAGTATACGGACACGCGCGGATAGTCCTGGGTGTCTAAGCCGAGTACTCGGATGTTGCTCTTAATTTCGGGAACACGATAAGTGAACGCTGTCTCCGATACACTGTGTCGGAGTGTTCCCTTTCTCTCCCCAAATTTTCCAGGAGAGTAGTAGGTGATTCGCGTGGTAGCGCTGTGTTCTTCAACCAGAATACGTAAAAATTCCCAAAAATACCCGCCGAATGTGAATCCCTCTTCAGCAATGATACTACCCGGAAGGAACGGATAGCTTTTTCCGCCCGAAAACAAGGCCAATTCTTCGAAGACCGGGTCCGGTTCATCCTGAGAGAAGACCGGGACGATGGTCAATCCTTTTGAGAGTATCTGCTCTTTCAAGGGATCGACGAAGGGGACATTTCGTGTCGGATCGTCTCGAGTATCCTCGTCCGTGATCAACACGATGAGCTTTACGGCATCGTTTCGGAATCGAAACATAGAAGCTTTGTAAAGGGCTTGTATCTGGCATTCTTCAAAGCCCGGCGGGATTCGAACTTCATTCATAACTTTCGAAAGATAATCCTCGAAAGCGCGGATATCATCAGTAAATTCCGGGTCTTGATTACAGCTTTGAGTACAAGGATAAATATGTAAAAGCTCTCCGGCAAAACCGATCCAGGAAAGGCGGATATCGTAACCCTGATCTCGCAATTGCGCTATCAATGAAATCAAGCCCGATCTAAAGCTTTCGAGGTAGTTGCTCATGCTCCAGGAAAGATCATACACAAAAACCAAATCTAACGGTTTTTGCGACCAGCTTTCGAAAGACTGGAAAGAAACGATACGTTCGATCAAAAGATCGTTCTCGTACAGTCGAACCTGATCCAAAGCCAGCCGTTCTCCAGAAACGGTGAGCGTCACATACGGGAAAAACTCGGTTTCCACCTTCTGTATGCTTGACGCCCCGTACAGCGCGACCATAAAACAGACCAGGAGAGGTGGAATCAACCGTAACCGCTTACTCCTCATGAATACCCCCATTGATAAAGAGAAGCTGGACTTCACAGCTCATCCGGCTTATTTTTGAATGATTTCACCCCGATAATAAGGCACTCCGTTTGGGTTGACTTGTATGCCCCCATGCGCTATCTCCCCGATAACCTGACTGTTTTCCACCGCAATGTGGTTTTCTCCTCTTTCTATCTTCACCGCAACTGCGGCCGATACTTTCGTTTTGCTGATCAACCCGGCGAATGAACCCGCTTTCCCCGTGGCAGGCAGGAATCCCGGAAACTCCTTCGTTCGGAGTATCGGGGAGGTGATCGCGTAAATCCCAAGATTGTCGGCTTCTATCGTGCTATTGTTCAACTCGAAGTAGGAGTATTCCAGATAAATCCCGTCGGTTACCTGATAGGCCGTAATGAAATCCAAAGAAGCGTCCGTGTTGACGAAAACCATCCCCGTTCTCAGGTTTTTCAGAGTGATATTGCGCAAGGTTACGACAGAATCCCGGATATCAAACCCTTCCTGCTGCCCGCGAACCCCTCCGTCAACCGTAACACTGGATAGTTCGACGTCTTTGGAGGTCGATATGTATCCGGCCCTTCTCGTGATCCCTGTTACGTTGATCTGATGAATGCGGATCCGCTTGTTGGCCATACATAAGAAACCCTCTTGGACATCGCGCATAAAGGTGTTTTCAACGGTCAGTTCAGAGTTTCTCGCCGTAATCGCCGAGCCAATCTTAGTAAACCGGCAGTTATTCGAGACTTTTACTTTGCTCCCTTGGGTAACGATCCCTTTCTGGCAATTAAGGAAAGAGGTATCCTCGAAAGAAGCTTCCGTATTATAAAGCTGGAAGGCGATGACCGCGTTGCTGACTTCGACTGCCCGTTTGGCATAGATTCTGCCTCCGAAGCAGTAGACACCTTCCCAAAGCTCTTTGCTTTCATTCTCGAGAACATTCAAGCGGGTGTCTTCCTCGAGGTATAACGTACCCATTTCAACGTAGATGCTTGTCTTTGGCGGAAACCTCAAACGAGATTGAACGATCCGCAATACCCCGTCTTGGTTGATCTTTATCGTCCGGGAAACAAATCCGTTATTGGTTTTGATGGTCTTTTCTTGCTTTTCAGCGATATCTTCGTAGAGGTAATCGTCCGCTTTCATCGTATAGATTTCTTTGCTTTCGTTAAACACGGTGTTTGTCTTGGTGTGGACCGCCCGAAGATGAACGCTCCAAACCCCGGACAATCCGTCTTTCCGCCCGATGATGCCGTCATAAACGGGGGAAAAGGCGGTAAAAGAATAGCGCTCATTGTTCTTATTCGTTACCGTCCAATAGTATTCCATTCCCGGGGCCGAGTCTATCGCTTCGAATCGGATTTTGTCTTGTGAGATTTGGTAGACTTCTTTTATTCCGCCTACTGAAGGAGGATTCGTCTCGGAAATCTGTGTGGTGACGGTTTGCGCGATGGAATCTTTGTTCGTTTCGATATCGTATTTGATTCCCGCGCGAATGAGATAGGTCTTCCCCGCTTTAACCGGCCATTCGAATGATCCGGTCACGGCATCGAAGGTTTTCTTCAGAATCTCCTGCTGCTGCTGGTCCAAAGCTTCGAAGCTGACGGACTCGAACCCTTTTTGGTGTTTGACAAGGTATACGATCTTCCATGTCTCTTTCCCTGATTTCTCGAGATTCCAATCCACCAGCCAGTTGAAATCCATCGGAAGAAACTCGAAAGAGCGATCATCCAATTGCACCCTTTCGTTTTCCCATAACGCTTCCAGCGTTAAGGTTAAATGATTGTCTTTTAATACTCCCAAGTCGATTTCTATGCTCGTTTCGGTGGCTTCGTACCGGTAATTCTCCCCAGAAGGCGTCGTCACATTCACCGAGAAAGCGCGATATCCCGATAGCTTAGACGGGTCCTCAGGTCTCCACTCCAACAAAAGCTTTTTGTCATTGATGAAAAATTTACAAAACTCGACTTTCGGGGGTAAGAAACGCACGACCTCGAAATCTTTCATGGCCGATTGGTTTTGGTAGTCTACAACCTTTATCGCGCCGTTGATTTTCAACGGTTGCTCTAAAGGAGGCAACGCCTGCAGGTCTTTAACAGGGATCAAGAAAGAAAACTTGCCTCCTTCTGAGGCCGCGATATCTTCTATGACGGTCCACTCTTTCTGGCTCACCTCATAAGTTAATCCAGCGCGCGCTTCCGTCAAACCGGAGAAGTCTTCGGGTTCGTAACGGTCGACTCGATAGAGGACGGTATAAGGGGCCGCTATTGTCGCGCGCCCTTCCACCATAATGATATCTTCTTTGTAGTCGTAATCGATGCGAATCAGCGTTAATGTCGGTTTCTCGGGCTTTTTGACCGTTTTCCCCAACAAAATAACGGTATCGAAGTATACAGAGTATATCTTGATTTCTTGCTCCTTTACTTCATAAGGGATGCGGATCGCATTCTCTTTGGTCGTATAGGTTGCCCCGGGAGTTTCCACAAAAAAGTAGGTCGGGTTGATCTTGGCTTCGCTGTGGTCGGTATTCCATTGTATAAATAATCTTTCATCGTTTATGGCCTCCGCCTGTGCAGAAAACACCTTTGACAATAGCGGTAATGCGACGGGTTCCGTCTCTCTCTCCTCTTTTAAAACCATGGTCCCGCTAACGATAGGGAAGCCATTCGCGGTATATTCTACAATGACCGTTTCCTCTGGCAGCAGGCTGATGTAGTACGCTTTCAAGATATTTTTCTCGAGGCGCGTGTCAAGGGAGAGGCCCTTTATCTGAGCCGATAACGGCGCCTTTTTCTGCACTATCAGCCAATCGTCTGAAAGCGTAGAGAGAAAGATCGTTTCGTACATATAGAAAACGCGATCATACCGTGAAAGCACGATTCCATCAACCAGAGCCTCTACCGTAACGGTAGCTTCCCTTCTTTTTCCTTCGTTCGGTTGAGGTCTCAGCGCTTCAAGGTCTATGGTCTCGGATGTCGCAGAGGGGCCGACAATCTTGTACTCCTTGCCGTCTAAGAGCAGGCGATAACCGGTCGGGTTGAACAAACCCTTTTCATGCTCCCAGTTGAGGTTCAATTTATCGGGGGAACTCGCTTCCGCTGTTGCCCCCTTAAAGTGATTGATTGGAAAGTCTTTGCTGTATATCGTTTCGTACTGGTTACCACGAAGAACGCCTATGCTTAGCTTTAGCGCTTCGAGATGGGCCAGCGTATCGCTTTCTATTGGAATAGACAACTCATTGTTTTCTGTCGTAAAAGACGCTAACGCGTTCAGAGATACTTGGAAGGAGGCCTTCTTACTCCAGCCGGAATTTTTCCAACCTATCCATAATCTGTTGTCTCTGAGGAGTATCGACACATCATCGGGGCGAATGACATAATCTTCGGGGATCGTGAAGCGAACTTCCTGCGTTCTGGGTTGGAAGAAAAGGTTTCCCCAAGGGATAACCACCGTTTCGCTCTTGATGCGGACACCCTCGTCGGTTTCGATATCCAGAACGTAACTTCCTTTTGATAACGCGATGGATTCGTACCGTTCTTTTCCTAATGCTTCTTTCAGTACCGTCTGCCCTTTGCCGTCCTTGACACTTACGAAGAGCTTGTTTAGGAAGGTTTCCAAATTGGGTTTCTGAGAAGCCTCATAATCGGCTGTAATACCGATCTTTCCTTTAGCGGGTATGAGCAGCAGCACCAGAATGACTACAACAACGACAATTAAAGAAATAATAGTCCATTTCTTTTTGTTAGACACGGTTCCCTCCCCCTTGCCAGACGATACATTAAGTAAAAAAAACGGTCTGTAGCTGTTGTTAAAACTACAGACCGTAAACAAACCAACCCTTATTTCAACTCGTAAGCTTTTACTAAGAGCTCTTCTTTAACAACCGACATCGGTTGTGGGAACAAGTTTAGCGGATCCAACGGTTTGACAAGTACGGCTTCTCTAACGATCGGACCTTTGAAACCAAAAGCTTCCATTCTCAACAAATCAACAGTTCCCGCCGCGCTGAACTCCAGGTTGTTGAAAAGCGCGACTTTTGTGTTCTCGTGGAATAAGAAATATGCGGCGTAGGAATCGACTTCTACTGCCCAGAAACCTTTGGTCAGAGTGATGCAACAATCAACCACAATATCCCCGTTTCTGTAAACTTTCTTTGCTTCTTCTTCCTTTTCACAAATGGTTTGATCTAACTTGTTAACGACGTACTCTTCCTGGGCTTCTCCGAAACAAGACAAAGCAGAGGTCGATGTACCGGGATCATACGCGCTCGCGGCTTCCATGTCACACAGTTTGGCATCTGTGCCGGGTTTGTACTCAAGAGCCCTGACTTGCCCGAGAACGAGCTCCATCATCTTGTACTGGGTTGTGGTGGATTGGACTTCGCGATCGACGGTCGGGGTTTTGACTAAGGCCACAAGTTGAGCCGTCTCTGGAATATTGTGCTCTTTGGCAAATTCTAAGAGCTTTTTGTAGTAGGCGATCATCGGTTGGTTCGGATCAGTAGATATCGTTTCGATAAGACCGTCATAAAGGTCTACGAACTCCTTGACGCCTTTCAGCGTTAACACTTGGTTTCTGTGGTTCAAACGATCCATCGCGGGCAACATTTCTACTTTCTTCAAGCTGACGCCACCGTCCAGAGGATTCACGTTGAAAGAGATGTTGAACGCAACTTTTTCGCCTTTGAGTAGACTCTTGACGGCAACCGCGTCGGCAGCCCTTTTTGCGTAGTGATCAAAATCGTAAATACCCTGTTTGCCGAAGACAATCATATTAACGACTTTTTCAAGACCTTTGCCTTTTTGGGTAACATCTTCCAAATTGGGGAAGAACAGACGATAAAGGTCGATAGCGCCCGTCTCTATTGTTTTCGGGTATTTGGCGGTGATATCTTTTAGTTCCATACCATAAACGTTTTTCACTTTTTCGTAGGCTTCCTGTTGCTTCTGGGGAATCCAAATCTTGTCGACATTCACTTTATTGGAGCCGTTGTCTGCGATCGTACCGAACCCGACTGCCTCTAACGTAAAAGACTTCTCTGCGGCAACCGATCGCGGGTAAGCGAGGCCGACTTCACACGGGTTCTCCGTGTCGACGCCATCAGCGGAACAGTAGGTGTTGGCGAACTGGATACCGTTCGGGTAACCGTTCTCGGAATCCCACAGGGTCATGTCTGTCAAAACGTAATAGTTTCCATTGATTAGTTTCAGGAAGGTGGCCCGGATGTCAGAGGCATCTGCGCCTAGGGCATCGTCTTTACAGCCGGCGCAAAGAATCGAAGAAACTTCTCCTTCTACACAGTCAACTTCGTTGAACATAACTTGTCCCTTGTACGCGTTGACCGGTTTGAAAGCGATGACGTTGTTGAGAATTCTTTCGGGCGCTTTCATATTTCCTTCGACTTTCACTTTCTCAGCGGCGAAGACTTTCGCAAAGAGCGCGACGGACCAGAATCTTTCTGCCGGGTTCGCAGCCAAAAGGGTTCTGTTTGCGCCATAGTTTGCGTTAAGTACAACATTCTTGCCGGCATCGATTCTTGAGCGGAAAGTGTCGATATATAACAAGGGGGCCGCTACCTTTCCGTCTTTCTCGGTGTTCATTTCGGACAAGAAGAAGAACTCGAAAGCGTACAAGAAACCGACGTTATCCGGCAAGGTTTGCCCGTAAAGGGTTCTTAAGTGTTTACTAAGCCCTTCCGATACAGATACGATTCCCTGGTCTTCGAGTTTAAGAGCTTTGGAAATGTCTGCATCTAACGATACTTTGGAGAAAAGCTCCGGGAATTTTACTTCGGCTAAGCGAACGATAAACTCAATGACTTCCGCACGTGTAGCTTGTGATTTCTGCAACAAGGCAGCGGATCCGCTATTGGTTTCGGAATCGTCCGCCGCTTGAGTCCAGGGCGTGCTGAAAACGACTGTGCCATCGATCTTGATATCATGCCTAATCTGTATCCCATTGATGTCCAGAGACGATTTCGGTTCCGGAACGAAATTCATCAGTCTCGGGAATTCCTTCAACAGGAAGTTTTGGTAGTATTCGGCATAGCCGTAAGCTCTTTGGTATAAGAACTCCTGGACAGCAAACGGATCTTTTTCCAGACCAGTTTGGATATCGTCGAATGTCGGAGAAACCATCGGATACAGTTTCAGCGCCATCTCTTCTCTACCAAGCAATTTAACCGCCATGACGTAGAGTTCCAGTTTGGTAATCGGTGTTTCGGGTTCCCAAGCGACTTGCAATCTCTTTCCAAAGTTTGGAATCTCGATACTGGGATCAATGTTCTTGGCTATCGCCGACTGAATGAGATCGACGAGTTCTGTTTTAACTTCGGGTTTCAGACCTGTCAGTTTGTCCAAAGACTGCCGGACATCGAAGTTATAAACATCCTGAACAGGAGCATTGACTGCAAACATGACACCTGCTAAGACAACTAACAGTGCGGTGACTAAGGCAAAATACTTTCTTTCCATAACTTTTCTCCCCCTCTCTAGAGTTTGTAATATTGTATTTCGGTTATGGTTTACTGTATGATTTTTTAAGCTATCCGGGTATTCCCAGTGTCCGCAAGCCCCCGTTGGGAGAATTGGGCTTGCGGGACATTATATCACAACTTCCCAATAACTGTCAACAGAAATTTCAAAGGAAACAGGAGTGCATTTTTCGGTTCGAGAGCGATTTTTAGTGCTGTCGTTAAGATTCTGTATCGTACTTTCCGATAGATATCGCACGACCCCAATCACTCTTTACAAAAGGATGTGGAACACGGATTTCGCTGCGTGGCTCACGAAATCGTCGGAATTTTAACGCGACTGTCGAAGTTTTATCGACACTTTAATGTATAATAGGTAGTTTTTATGATGAAACGGATTTTTTGGAAATTGGAGGGGGTTTCGTGGAAAAATTAGCCCGTGTGTTTTTTGTCTTAGCGCTGATTTTCGCCGCCGCTTTCATTGTTTTCTTCTTGTTTTACTTTCGAGCGAATAATGAACAGACGGCTTTGGTTATAGAGCGAGCCAATCTGAAGCAACAGGTCGCTACGTTGAACACCGAATTGAACCGGAGGGGGATCTACCAGCAAGAACTGGAGAGGAAGATAAAGTTGTTGGAAGAGGAAAAGCCCGGCCCGGCAGCGACCCAAACGGAAGAAATCGGCGCTTTGAAAGCTCAAATGGTTGCTCTGCAGGATGAGGTGGAGAAGAAGAACGCTCAAATCGCGTTGCTGTCAACTTCTCAGACGGGGACTCCTTCCCAGCGGGAGAAGGCGTTGCAGGAAGATATCATACGTCTGAAACAAACCTACGACGATGAATACGCCAAGTCTCAGCGTTCCCTCCGTCAGAAGGACGACGAGATCGCGCGGCTGACGAAGACCTTGGAAGCCCAAGGCTCTCCCGACGACCGGGTCAAAACCTTGCAAACGCAACTAAGCGCTTTGCAGAAAGACCTGGCAAAAGCCCAGGTGGATCTCGATTCCGCCAAGCGCGCTGCATCCGAACGGGATACCGAAATCTCCGCGCTGAAAGCGCAGCTCGACACCTACCAAAAAAACAACCAGACGCTCGTTCAGAGAGATCAGGAGATTGCAGCCCTGAAAGCGCAGGTGGCGAGTTTGCTGACGCAAGCGGCCCAAAAGGAAACGGAGATCAAAAACCTGAATACCGGTATCAACACTCTGACGCAAGAAAAGGAGTCCCTCTACAAACAGCTCACCGTGGAACGGATCTACCAACCGATTCCTCCGGGGGAGAGCGACGCCGTGCGCTATAAATACCTGATTTTGGGTGAAGACGCGCTTCTCGCTGAAAACTACAAGAAGAGCGCGGAGAACTTTCAGAAGGCCAACCTAAAAGACTTATCCCTGGGAGTCATGGCGACGGTCTATACCCGAAAACGGGATTTAACCTACCAAAAAGCGATATCCCTCTACTATTCCGAAGGGATAGACCACTATAAAGGGAACCGTTTCGAAGCGGCCGTTTTGCCCTTTCAAAAAGCGATCTCGCTGGCCCTCGAAGTCAAGACGGACTATGACGACGACGTCCTTTACTACTTAGGCCTATCCTACTATCAAATGAAAGACTATAAGGAAGCGGAAAGGCAATTGCAGGCGGTCACCGCCTTGAAGGAATCGACCTATAAGGTCCACGCGCTCTATTACCTGGTTAGGGTTGCGATGGATGCGGGCAAAAAAACCGAAGCCCTCGCGTACGCCAACCTCCTGAAGGGTTACGCGCAGTACGCCACCTTCGCCCGCGACGCCATCAAAACGTTAGGAGAATAAGGTGCGGATTCTATTCGGAACCGATGGTATCCGCGGCGTCGCGGGTACGGAGCTTTCAGCGGAACTGGCCTTCAAAGTCGGAAACGCGATCGCCCGTATCGAAAAAGGGAAACGGCATCGGGATGTTTCGAACGGGTTCCAATTATTCGTCGGAAAGGATACTCGGATTTCCTGCGATATGCTTTGCAGCGCCGTTTCCGCGGGCGCCTCGGCGGCCGGCGTTCGGGTATACGACTGCGGTGTGTTGCCCACGCCCGCCCTAGCCTACATCACCCGTCTGCATCATGCCGTCGGCGTGATGATCTCCGCCTCACACAACTCCTACGAATTTAACGGGCTGAAGATCATCCGGGACGGATTCAAGCTTCCGGACGCCGAGGAAGAGGCCATCGAAAAGATCGTGCTGTCCGGAACTTTCGACGGCGCTACCCACGAAGGAATCGGAAGGGTTTCGGATTACCCTCAAGCGCGCGGGGAGTACGTGCGGTGGGTACTCGGGATGTATCCGGAAGGCGCCATCGGATTTTCAGATAAGAATCCCGTTCGTATCGTGATGGACCCCGGGAACGGCGCCGCTTACCAGGTCGCGCCGGAAGTTATGCGTGTGTTAGGGGCCAAGGTTGTCCTAGTGAACGATGAACCCGACGGTTTCAACATCAATTTGGAGTGCGGGTCCCAGCACACCGATACCCTTTGCCGAAAAGTGCTGGAAACCCGGGCTAACTTCGGGATCGCTTATGACGGAGACGCGGACCGCTGCCTCTTCATCGATGAGCGGGGAAAGCCGGTGGACGGGGATAAACTGATGGCGGTCACTGCGCTCTACTATCGAGATAAGGGTATCCTGACCGGAAACCAGGTTGTGGCGACCGTTATGAGCAACTTGGGTTTGGAAGTGTTCTTAAAAGAAAACGGGATCGGATTAGAACGGACGCGTGTCGGAGATCGTTATGTCTTGGAAAAGATGTTGGCTTCGGATCGGGTGATCGGCGGAGAGCAATCCGGGCACGTGATCTTTCTGGATAGAAGCACCACCGGCGACGGGCTGATCACTTCTTTGACCGTCCTCGAAGCGGCCGCCTACTTTCGTCAAACCCTTTCCAGGTTGACCGAGCAAATCCCCGAATACCCGCAGGTGTTGCGCAATGTTAAGGTGAATGATCGCGAGCGGGTGATGGAGTCCGTCGAAATCAAAGAAGCGATCGAGCGCTATAAAAGCGCCTTGGGTGACGACGGGAGGATTTTGCTGCGCCCTTCCGGCACGGAACCGCTCATACGCATTATGCTGGAAGGAAAGGATATGGACGTGATTATAAGAATAGCGGAAGAGATCGCGACGATGGTGACGGAAAGCGATGCTTAATTCGATCGTCATCAGAGGAGCGCGTGAACATAACCTAAAGAACATCTCCCTCTCTTTGCCTCGAAATGCGTTTATCGTGATTACCGGGCTTTCCGGGTCCGGAAAGTCCTCTCTGGCTTTCGACACCATCTACGCCGAAGGGCAACGGCGTTACCTTGAATCCCTTTCATCCTACGCCCGGCAATTTCTGGGAGATATGAAAAAGCCGGAGGTGGATATGATCGATGGTCTGTCGCCAGCCGTGGCAATCGACCAGAAGACGGTAAGCCATAATCCCCGATCCA
>CAZMHO010000022.1:17744-25374 GCA_964566085.1 uncultured Thermotogaceae bacterium
GCATATCGGTATTCCCCATTGCTCCAAATGTGGAAGAGAGCTGAGCCGGATGAGCGTCGACGAAATTGTGGATATGCTGGTTCAGGAGCTGGGGGAAGAAGAGAAAATTCTGGTCCTTTCGCCCGTCGCGCGCGAAAAACGCGGAGAGTACAAGAAGGAGTTCGAGCAGTTCCGAAAGAAAGGCTACTCCAAGATCCGTGTGGACGGAATCTTCTATGATCTCGAAGAAGATATCCAAATCGATAAGAACAATCGCCATACCATCCATTTGATCGTCGATCGTTTGAAGTTTCAAAAGGATAAAGACCACCTCCAGCGACTTGCCGATTCGCTCGAGTTAGCGCTGAAAGAAGGGAACGGGTTTGTCGAAATCGAAGAGACGGACACCCAGAGGAACTTCTTATACAGTGAGGATTACACATGCCCGGTTTGCGGGATCAGCATTCCATCGATCACGCCGAAAATTTTTTCATTCAATACCCCTTGGGGGGCGTGCAAGAGCTGCACCGGGCTGGGGTATACCATGGAGGTCGACCCCGAACTGATGATCGATCCGGAGTTGCCGCTGAAAGAAGGCGCGGTGAAGATGTTCAAAGAGGGGTATCTGTACGACGCTATCGCTCGGGTTGCCGAGTTTTACGGCGGACGTCTGGATGTTCCTTGGAAAGACCTTCCGAAGAAGGTTCAAGATGCGGTTCTGTTCGGGACGGAAGAGAAGATCAAGCACCGGCACGAGTTTTCCGACGGGTTTTACGAGATGGCGCGGCCTTTCGAAGGCGCCCACACAAATCTGGTTCGCCGGTATCGGGAAACTAACTCAGCCGAGATACGCAGTTGGATCGAGTCGCGCTTCATGCGGATGAAGGAATGTGAAGAGTGCAATGGGCAAAAATTGCGTCCGGAAGCGTTGGCAGTAACCATCAACGGAAGGAATATCGCCCGGCTGACAGAACTGTCGATAGACGCGATGGCCGAATTCCTGAATACGTTACCCTTAACGGACCGGCAGGAAAAGATCGCGGGGGAAGTGCTGAAAGAGATTTCGCGAAGGCTCGCCTTCCTATTGGATGTCGGACTCGACTATCTGAGCCTTTCCAGACGCGCTTCCACCTTGTCCGGAGGAGAGTCGCAGCGGATCCGGCTGGCCACCCAGATCGGGTCAAAGCTGCAAGGGGTTCTTTATGTCTTAGATGAACCGACGATCGGATTGCACCAACGGGATAACACCCGGCTGATTCAAACCTTGATCGAGCTTAAGGAGATCGGGAATACCGTATTGGTCGTTGAACACGACGAACAAGTCATTCGCAGCTCGGACTATTTGGTCGATATGGGTCCCGGCGCGGGCGTTCGGGGGGGACAGGTGGTTTTTTGCGGTTCGGTGGAAGAACTGATCCGACACCCTCATCCCGCTTCGCTCACAGGAGCCTATTTGAACAAAACGCAACAGATTGAAACGAAAACCCGATTACGCGATACTTCCGGGAACCGGATTCGTTTGCGGGGCGCGCGTCAAAACAACCTCAAAAATATCGATGTAGAGATACCGTTGGGTGTTTTGATCTGCGTCACAGGCGTATCCGGCTCTGGCAAGTCTTCATTGATCAACGAAACCCTTTACCCCATCTTGAAGAACCGGATCTTCTTTACCCATAGCGATGAAGGTCTGTATCTGGCCATAGACGGGACCGAGCATCTCGATAAGGTCATCAATCTCGATCAATCTCCCATAGGAAGAACGCCGCGAAGCAATCCCGCGACATACACGAAAGTCTACGATGCGATCCGGGATCTCTATACCCTAACCCCGGAAGCCAGAGCCCGCGGATATAAGAAAGGCCGTTTCAGTTTCAATGTCAAGGGCGGCCGATGCGAAGCCTGCGAGGGGCAAGGGCAGGTTAAGATCGAAATGCACTTCCTGCCCGACGTTTATGTCGATTGTGAGGTCTGCAAAGGAAAACGGTTCAATCGCGAAACGCTCGAAGTGAAGTTCAAAGGCAAAAACGTCGCAGACATACTCGATATGACGATCGATGAAGCCGCGGACTTTTTCGAGAACCTCGCCACGATCCATGAAACTCTGGAGCTTCTGAAGGATGTCGGATTGGGCTATGTGAAACTCGGACAACCCGCAACCACCTTATCCGGCGGAGAGGCGCAGCGGATGAAGATCGCCTCGGAACTGCGCAAAAAAGCGACCGGAAAGACCCTCTATATTCTGGACGAACCGACGACCGGGCTGCATTTTGAGGATGTTCGCAAGCTGCTGCAGGTATTAGAAAGGTTAGTCGACCTGGGCAACACCGTTCTTGTGATCGAACACAACCTGGATATCATCAAAAACGCGGATTGGTTGATCGACCTCGGTCCGGAGGGCGGAGACAAGGGTGGCCGTCTGCTTTACCAGGGGCCTTCCCGCGGAATCGCCAACTGCAAAGAATCTTATACCGGTTTCTACCTTAAACAAGTTTTGGAAGGGGGATCATTGGATCGTGTCTCAAGTCGACCGAACGCTTCAAGCTTTTAATAAAGCGGTGGAAATCATGCGCGCGCTTCGTTCCGAAGGGGGGTGCGCTTGGGATCGCGAGCAAACCCACGCGTCGCTCAAACCGTATCTGATCGAAGAGGCCTATGAGGTTATCCAGGCCATCGAGGAAGAGGACGCGCACCATCTGAAAGAAGAGCTCGGGGATGTTCTGCTCCAAGTCCTCTTCCACGCGCAAATCGCAGAAGAAAACGGGAATTTTTCCTTAGCAGAGTCCATCGAACATCTGAATGAAAAAATGATCCGGCGCCATCCGCACGTCTTTGGAGATTCAAAAGCCGGCTATTCTTATAAACAGTGGGAAGAGATCAAGGCGAAAGAAAAAGGGAAAACCAAAAGCTCTCGGGTGGGCGAGTTCAACAAGGCGCTTCCGGCCTTGTCGATGGCGCGGAGGGTCCAGGAAAACGCTTCGACGGTCGGTTTCGATTGGAAAGAGGCCTCCGACGCGTTTTACAAAATAGAAGAAGAGACGGACGAAGTAAAGAAGCTGCTGGAACAGAGCGCAGACGTTCCTAAAGATGGAAAACCTCAGAACCAAGAGGATATCGAGACCGAGATTGGCGACCTGTTATTTTCCGTCGTGAACGTCGCCCGATTGCTTCGCCTCGATCCGGAGGCGGCGTTAAAGAAGAGCACCCGCAAATTCATCGGGCGTTTTCAAAAGATGGAAAGCTTGCTGGAAGCGGAAGGGTTAACCCTGGAAGCACAGACTTTGGATTCTCTTGACCGCTACTGGGAAAAGGCGAAAGCAGATGGCTTTTAAGATCAATCAGGAGATGCGGCCCTCCGGCGATCAGCCGGAAGCGATTTCGCGCCTCATTGCCTCTATCCAAAAGGGAAATCGTTTCCAGACGTTGTTGGGCGTGACGGGATCGGGCAAGACCTTTACGATGGCGCATACGATTGCGGCGCTGAATCGTTCGGCTTTGATCATCTCTCCGAACAAAACCCTCGCCGCCCAGCTCTATCGGGAATTTAAGGGCTTCTTCCCGGAGAACAGGGTAGAATTCTTTATCAGCTATTATGACTACTATCAACCCGAAGCCTACATCCCCACCAAAGACATCTACGTGGAAAAAGAAGCGCAGATCAACGATATCATCCAGCGGATGCGCCTATCGACCCTAAAGTCCGTTTTAACGCGAAAAGACGTCATCATCGTCTCAAGCGTTTCTTGCATCTACGCCACCGGAGATCCCGACGACTTTAAGAACATCAACTTGTTTCTTGAAGTCGGGAAAACCTATTCCCGCCGGGAGATTTTAACGAAGTTGACGCAACTTCAGTATGAACGTTCCGAAGATCTGTTCAGCGGCGGAAAGTTCCGCTGGAAAGGCGAGGCTCTGGAAGTCTTCCCCACGTATGAGGAGGGGGGAATACGGTTCGAGTTTTTCGACGATACGGTGGAGCGGATTTATTCCTTCGAACCGGTTACCCGAAAAGTCATCGAAGAATTCGATCGAATGGTGATCTTTCCCACAAGAGAGTACATCACCACGCAAGAAAAAATACAGCGCGCATTGGAGTCTATTCAATCGGAATTGGAAGTCCGCATCCGCCAGTTCAAAGACCAGAATAAGCTCCTGGAAGCGCAACGCATCGAGCAACGGACACTACAGGACATGGAGATGCTCCGGGAAGTTGGATACTGCACCGGGATCGAAAACTATTCCCGTCACTTTGACGGCCGGGCCGCGGGAGAGCCGCCTTGGACGCTGATGGACTTTTTCAGCGACGACTACCTGCTCTTCATCGACGAATCCCATATCACCGTACCGCAGATCGGGGCGATGTACCGAGGCGACCACTCCCGGAAAGTGAATCTCGTCGAATACGGTTTCCGATTACCTTCCGCCATCGACAACCGCCCGTTAAAGTATGAAGATTTTTTGGAGAAGGTCAACCAGGCGATCTTCGTTTCAGCCACTCCCAGCGAATACGAGAGAGGTATCTCCGCCGCGATCGTGGAACAGATCATCCGTCCGACCGGACTGGTGGATCCCCAGATTATCGTGAAGACCACGCAGAACCAAGTCGATGATTTGATCGATCAGATACACGAAACAACAAAACAGAAAGAGCGGGTATTGGTTTTAACGCTTACCAAATCGATGGCGGAGCGGTTGAGCGACTATCTGCAAGAACTCGGCATCCGCTCTTTGTACCTCCACTCCGAACTCGGGACCATCGAACGTGTGGAAGTACTGAAGAAGTTGCGGAAGGGCGAGATTGAAGTGGTCGTCGGCATCAATCTGTTGCGCGAAGGATTGGACCTCCCCGAAGTTTCGCTTGTCGCCATCCTGGACGCCGACAAAGAGGGATTTTTGCGTTCGGAGACCACCTTGATCCAGATCGTGGGGCGCGCCGCGCGAAATGTAAACGGCCGTGTGATGATGTACGCGGACAAACTCACGCCGGCTATCTCGCGAACGGTGGAAGAAACGAACCGAAGACGCAATTTGCAGCTGGCTTATAATGAAAAGAACGGGATCATCCCCCAAACCATACGGAAGAAGATCGAAGACGATCTGTTCTCCGAATACAGAGTCGAAGGGGAAGAGGAGGAAGGCTACTCCGCCGAAACCCGCGAAGTATTGAAGCTTTCGGAACACATCGAGCGCGGGGATTATGTGAAAATGCTGGAAGAAGAGATGAAAAAAGCCGCTCAGGAACTGCGATTCGAAGACGCGATGCGCCTTCGTGATGAACTATACCGGTTAAAGAAATAATATTTAATCTGGAATATTATAGGTTTTATATTAAGCTATAGATATTATCGGTGATTATATACAAGGTATCGGAAGTCGTTGTAGCTTAATCCCTCGAGAGTGGAAAAGGAGTTATACAAGATGCTTAACCCGGACCTCATGGAGACGATCGTACAGTTTCGGAAGGAACGCGATTGGGAGCAGTTTCATACCCCGAAGAACTTGGCGATCTCCGCAACGCTTGAAGCGGCGGAGTTGCTCGAGCTTTTTCAATGGACAAAAGAAGAGGAGATTTCCTCGGTCGTTTCACGAAAACGTCTCGAGATCGAGGAAGAGATCGCCGATGTTTTCGTATACCTGCTGTTGTTGTGCCATGACCTGGAAATCGACCCGGAACAAGCCATCTTCAAAAAAATGAAAAAGAATGCGCAAAAGTACCCGATTGAGAAAGCAAAAGGAAAATCCGATAAATACACTGAATTGGAGTAATATCCCTCACAGACGGAAAGGATGGTTTTGGCATGCTCATCGACGAAGGATTGTTTATACAGGTTTTCACCGCAGAGAAAGATCAGAAGGAGATACTAAAAGAGCGAATAATAAATGTTTTCAACTCCCCGTTTATGAAAGAACCATTGGTGTTCGTCGCGAAGGACAACCTGAATAAGGCGCGAAATGCCGATATACGAGATTCCGAGGTTCGCAAGCAAATAGAAGCCGTTTTGTCCGACGCTGGAGTGGAGTACATCGATCTTGTGACCCGGCACGTAATTCGGCAAACCTTCACGAAATATATCAATCGGCAGTAAACCGATCGTAGAACGCGGCCTTGTCGATGAACGAAACACAATTTCTCCCTGCCGAAGGAAAGGATCGGGAGCCCCTTATCGCTCTCAGCCGCAAGATATGGGATGGGTGTGATTATATCCCGAATATGCTCGACGATTGGCTCTGGAGGCGCGATCCTTTGATGCTTCTTTGGGACAAAAACCGAGAGCGCCTTATCGGGTGTTCCCATGTTTCTTTTTTCGATCATACCGCATGGTTGGAAGGGCTGCGCATCGATCCGGATTTTCAAGGAAAAGGCTACGGGGGGGTTCTGTTTCGCGAAACGCTACTGGAAGCCTTCCGAAGAAAGCCCGAGCGCATCGCGACGCTGATTGTCAGCGACAATGTCCCGAGCCTGCGCCTCGCGAAAAAAAACGGTTTCGATACTGTCTCCGAATCCTACTTGTTAGAAGCCGATCCTTCATCTGATCCCTGGGTGAAACCCAACCGCCCTCAACCGATATATCCGCGGCAGATCGGAAAGATGCGTTCGGATTTCTACGAGTTTTTGTCGGCATCCAACCAGTACTGGCACGACAGCTGGCTGGCTTATCCGCAGGCGGACCATTTGAGAGACCGTTTTCTTTTTTCTTATTCCGACGGAAAGGTTATTGCGGGAGTCCACGGGCACGAGCCCGAAAACTTTGCGATTTCTGCCTTCACACCTCCAGGACAGTGGATGGCCGAAGCGTTGGAGGATATTCGCCGATGGGCTTTCAGTTTGGGTTGCCGCGTTGTTACGCTCACACTCCCGCGGCCGATGGAGGGGGCTTTGCCCTTTATCGAGACGCAGGGGTTTCATACGGTCTGTTACGATGATTATGAAGGGGCGCCGCCGATTCGGATGAATCTGTTGGAGTATAACCCGTGTTATCGCGACAGCGCGATCGTCCAAGGGCAACTGGGCCTCTCCGTTGATAAGATGGAAAACTTTTACGCAACGGTATACCGATGCGGATACGGATTCCCCGCGGTCATCGAATGCTTTCCGCTGCAGAACGGAAAACCGTTCACGACCTCCCACTATCTGACCTGCCCCCATCTGCGGTATGAAATCTCGCGGTTGGAGGAAACGGGAGAGATTAAACGCTTGGAACCCCTCTTCCTTACGGAAGCCATGCGCCTCGCTCACGAGGCGATTCGCCGACAACGCATGAACCGGTTGCGCTCCCTTGGGATGGAAAAAGACTTGCCGGGCAATTACTTAAAAGCCCTATCAAAAGGAATCGGAGGGATTCATGACATCCAACACGGCAAATGCCTTCACCTGCACGCCGCCGTGTATTTGGCCGGCATCGCCAATCCGGCGGGTCAAGCGGTGATCGACCGTTTGAAAACGACCTGCCCCACGCTGGATTGCGAGACCATGCGATGCGCCGACTACTATCGGTAAGCGGAAACCCGAGGGTTACGGTTCTATCGTCTTGCCGGTCATCGCCGGCGGACTTCGTTAAACCCACGAAGTCGCGCGATCCCAACGAAGTCAGGCCACTACGATGGAGCGCCCCAGCTACGGATTTATCGTAGGTGAAACTTCAGTTGGGCATGG
>CAZMHO010000023.1:0-25371 GCA_964566085.1 uncultured Thermotogaceae bacterium
TAAAGAAAATATCTCTTTCATTTTTTTGGTTGGTTCCATCACGAGTGCCTCGTGATCATAGATTGTGCACATCAGATTGGTCAGTTCCGCGAGAGCTCCTTCCACGGTATGTTTCCCCTTCAACGCCTTCCTGAACTCAAGATAGAGGATCAAAGTCAAAAAGTTCAACATTAGATACCCTCGGAAAGCTTCGATAGAATGAACCCGAAGAGGAATGAGATCCAAAGAGTCTTTGGAAATCCCGAACAGGTTTTCCGCTGTTTGACGCATATAGTACAACGGTAAAACCTCTTCGATCGGTATCTCTCGAGAAGAAACCATCACGAATTTGCCTTTGAAGATCATCGCTTCCTGAATCTCTTCGTGGGTCAACGGGATTTCTTTCGCTTCCAGCAAAAGCTTCGTGGTCTCCTCTGCTCTCCTCCGGATATCGCAGACCACATAGGCATATCCCTCATACCCATAGAGCGCTACGGGTATTCTTTTGACATAGAGAACGCGTTTGCCATACACAACGGCGTATTCGGCCTTCTCCAAATCCTGTGCGTGGGTTCGAATGAGGTGCTTGTAAAGAACTCTTCCCGCGGGCAACCGGGTGAGAAAAGCGATGCGATTCCGATAGAGCTGGCTGATGTTTTCCTGACTGAAGTAACCGGCATCGATTAACGCAAAGGCGGTTTTAACGCCGTAATGTTCCAGTTCCATGAGGGTGGTAGCCAGGGTGGACACATCCACGATATTGCCCGTCATATACCGGAAGTACAGAGGCATCCCGCTGACTTGATCCACCACCATCAACAACCGGGTTTCCCGTTCGATGTCCCCTCCGTGACAGCCAAAGGCGGATAGGGGAATGTCGATTTCGTTGGGAAGTCCTGTGCTGTCGATGATGACAGCACTCTCTTCTCCCGTCGCCTGGGCCAAATAACTTCGGAAAAAGCGTCTCCATACTTCTTCCTGACCCAGCGTTTTCAGGAATTCGCTGATCCTCTGTGAGTCAAGACGCGCTTGGGAATACAAGATTCGCGAATAATTTCCCTCCATCCATGTGCGCGCATACGCCATCGCGGAATCTTTGAGAATCCTGTAGAAAACCAAGCCCATTAACGTATCGCGCTCTTCGGGAAGCGTCTTTTCCATGAGCTTTCCCAAAGGTATCTTTTTGATGTACTCGGATAAGGCGTAGGCATCCCCAAAGGAAAGAATCAGAGAACGGCGAAGGCGTTCCTCAATGCCATCCGACCGATCACGTCGCCTCTCGTATAGGCCTTTCTCTTTGTCAATGACCTTTCCGACATACACCGTTTTCTTCCGGTACTTTCTGAGTTCTTTATCCCAGTAGGAGGTCACGTCATACGCATATTCATGACCCCGTATCGTTTTGATGTGGATGGCGCACATTCGAGCACCTCGCTATATGGTAGTTGTGCAACTACCATATAGTATACCACATCACATCGATATTGTCAAGTATAGATAGGGCTTATGACTGTTCTATGGTGGTTAATTATTCGGGAATTTAGGATGAGTGGGAGCCGCTTTTTTTATAACGCCCGCTTAGACCCAAAAGCTCAGGATAACGATCACCAGCTCGTGAAGACGGTGATCTATTCCTAAGTGAAGGAACCCGTATTCCGCATAGTTGTCGATTTGATCCTCACGCATCCGTTTGATATGCTTCATGACCCAGCGGACCGGTATCCGGCTGTCGATAAATGCGTGAGTGGCCGTCAGCGCCGGTAGAACCCAAAGGTAAAAGCGCAGGTCTTGGCCCCTGCCCAACAACAAGGCTACCGGCAACGTCGTACCGACCCCGTAGATGAGGGCGTGCGTCAATAACGCGCGCAAACTCCGTTTCATGTTGTCACCCCGACCCCATCGACTCTTGTTTGCCGCTTGCCAATTCGTTTGAAAAACCCAGTCGACGAACATACCGACGAAATAGGCCAAAACTAAAAACTGAACGTTCACATGGCAGCTCCCCTTTGTGCAGAATCTATACCTGGGCGCGCTTTACACTTAGGAACATACCACAAACGAAATAAGAACGCGCGCGCTACCCCAGTACTCGGAAGTTTTTTTGAAGACTGGCTTCCCTAAAAATCTGGGCTGTATCGTTGCGGATTACTCAACCCTTTGATCCGCGCGCAATCTTTCTCCCAGGCGGAAGCGAAACAATCGCTGTAGAGGATGACTTTTGGGGAGATTCCGAACAGTTCTGCCTGTAACAGATACAACTCCCAATCCGCGGAATACTCTTCCAGGTCCTCTAGAAATCCGCTCGTCCATTCCCCGCCTTCGTCTTCCGGGTTTGGATCGTCAGCGCCGTCTATATCTCCATAAGCGCTTTGGGTCGCGCTCGTAGAGGTCAACGCGATGGCCACATTCGGCAACGCCGATAATTCGTCTATAAAACTCCCGCTTTTACAACTATCCAGGATCACCTTAAAGGTCATATCGGGATACCCCGCGATCGTATCCGAAAACTCAGCCGCCGTCATCGTGGAAGATCCCATCACAACCATATCGGAGCTGCCGTGTGTCGCGATATAGATCGTCAAATCCTCCACGCCAGCCGCGTACATCTCCTCGATCGCCTCTTCGAGATCGGTTTCTGTATTATCCGGCGGGTCCAGCGCGTCGACTTCGCTCATCGGCCCGAAGGAATCATAGAATCCCTTCATATTTTCCGCATCTTTCGAAATACCGGCATCCGGATACTTGGCAGGATTGTTTCCGTTAACCACAATCGCCCCTTCGACTTCGTCCGTAACCCCCTTAACGGAAACGGGTTGAATAGGCGAACGAGCCGAAGGGGTCAGTTGATTGCCGGGAAAGTTTTGCCATAACAGTCCGGCCGCGGGGTCGAAAAGCGCGGCGGACATCACGGCAACGCCGTTCACAAGGGGAGTCCATTCGGCCGGTTGGTTCAGGAGAATACTCCCGTCGGACTGAGCGACTAAAAGATACCTTAACGCGTGCGCCAATCTCGCGATCGGTTCTTCGTCCACGACGAAAAAGAACGCCTCCTGCCCCACCGTCGTTTGAAACCCGAAAGCGAACGGGTCGTCTTCCTGAATCACATCTCCAGAGTAAACCGCGATACCCAAAAATACGGACCGATTGGTTTCCGTACCGGTACTGGTTTCCGCCAAGCGCAAATACTGCTTAAGAAGCTCCAAAGCTTGATCCAAATCGATCAGCAAGAAGGGAGTCACCGTACAGGTCACAAGCAGAGAGAGAAGAAAAATTGCCAATAGTAGGGACCATACCATTCGTTTCATACCATTCCTCCTTTCCTCTTAAACACCGTTGATTCTAGTGCTGGAACACCGGGTCGCTATAGGGGGGGTGGCAGGCAGATGAAACGGGTTGAACCGATGAACGCGCGCATCGGACGAGCGCGAATCGGGAGAGGCTTGTATCGGATACACACTATTATAACACAAACTCGAGGATATGCTTTCGAACGGTTTTATTCAATCCGAGAACCGTACCAGTTGTTCGGAGTCGGGAGGTCCGTCTCTTTTGATCGGTATTCCGTGTTATAATTCCGCGTTGTAAGCGCTTCGGGCCACGCGCTTTTTACCGATCCGTGCTAAAAATATGCCAGGTATAAAGGAGGTTTCGATGATGGAATTCTTAGAAGGTCTTACCTTTGATGACGTGCTGCTTTGCCCGCGCTATTCGGAAGTCGTCCCTGCCGAAACAGACTTAACCTCAAGGTTTACCCGAAAATTGACCGTCAGGATGCCGCTCGTCAGCGCCGCGATGGATACGGTAACGGAAAGCGCCATGGCGAAGTCTCTCGCCCGTGTCGGAGGAATAGGCGTCGTGCATAAAAATCTGTCGATCGCTAAACAGGCGGAGCAAATCGATCTGGTGAAGCGAACGGAAAACGGAATCATCTTCGATCCGGTATCCATTCATCCGGGAATGAAAGTCAAGGAAGCCGAACGGTTGATGCGGGAGTACAAGATCGGCGGTCTTCCGGTGATCGATGATGAAAAGACATTGCTGGGAATCGTGACGAATCGCGACATTCGGTTCGAAGACGATGAGAATCGGCTGGTGGAAGATCTGATGACGCCTTTCGATAAGCTTGTCGTGGCCAAGGCGGGGATCTCTCTGGAGGAAGCGAAAAAAGTGCTTCACCGGCATAAGGTAGAAAAACTCCCGATTATCGATGATCACCGCAAGATCGTCGGATTGATCACAATAAAAGATATCAAGAGCGTTGTCGAGTTCCCAAAGGCTTCGCGAGATGCCAAAGGCAGACTAATGGTCGCCGCGGCGGTCGGGACCGGCGAAGACACGATGGAGCGCGTTCGAGCGCTGATCGCGGTGGGGGTGGACGCGCTCGTCGTGGATACCGCTCACGGTCATTCAAAAAACGTGCTCAACAGAGTGGCTGAGATCAAGCGCTTGAATCCCCAGATTCAGGTGATCGGGGGAAACATCGCAACCTATGAAGCAGCCGTCGCGCTGCATAAAGCCGGCGCCGACGCGGTAAAAGTCGGGATCGGTCCGGGATCTATCTGTACGACGCGCATCGTCGCAGGGGTAGGTGTCCCGCAACTTTCCGCCATCTTCGACTGCGCGAAAGCGAGCCGGGAATTGGATCTACCGATCATCGCAGACGGCGGCATCCGATACTCCGGCGACGTCGCAAAAGCGATTGCGGCGGGAGCTTCCACGGTCATGATCGGGTCGATCTTCGCCGGGGCGGAAGAAGCGCCCGGAGAGACGATCATCTATGACGGCAGAAAATTCAAGGCGTACCGGGGTATGGGCAGCATCGGCGCCATGCAGGCCGGTAGCAGCGATCGGTATTTCCAGTCCGGCGTCAACGCCGAAAAACTGGTACCCGAAGGAGTCGAGGGCATGTTGCCCTTCAAAGGACGTGTCAGCGATATTGTCTATCAGTTATGCGGCGGGCTGAGATCGGGAATGGGTTACTGCGGTTCTAAAACTATCTCGGAATTGCAGCAAAACGCGCAATTCATCAAAATCTCCCCCGCAGGTATGAAAGAGAGCCATCCTCACGATATCTCAATCACGAAGGAATCCCCAAACTATCGCTTTCAGATTTAACGGGATGAACGGTTCAAAAACGCTGCCCGTTCTATCGGCGGCGTTTTTGGCGATTTGGCTACCGAATTCCCCTTCCAGTAGACGTGCATCTGAACGGTTTGTGTTCCTTAAACCCCTATCCGTAGCGCTTGGGCGCAGCATGGGAATCCTTTTTTCCCCTATTGTGGTATACTCAATGGTTAAACCGTTATATTGCCACTGATGAAGACCCCAAAAAGCGACGCCCGTTATACGCTAAATCTACTCAGATCCCTCGTTCTCTCGAACAGTTACGGTATTCTCCCACTACAGATACGATCGCATCGCTCTTTTTCCGGTGTCTGACCCCCTCGACAGCTCTTCCCGTTTCGGGGGAAGCGAAGGAAATCGGAAAAAAGAATGTATGGCTTTATGCAAGTGGAGATCGAAAGGAGGGTAACATGCTTAAGAAACGTCAAATGGTGTGGCTTTGCTTTTGCCTCGCGCTCGTGATCCTTGCGCCGCTGGTTGAAGCAAAAGTCACGAAAGTAACGGCCTCGGTCTCGCCCCCAACCTATTCCGGCCAATGCCCGAAGCGCTTCGAGTTCACCGGCAAGATTACCGTCGACTCGCCTGGAATCGTTGAATACAAATGGCTTAGAAGTGACGGAGCCAGCGCCCCGATTCAAAAAATCCGATTCGAGAAAGCCGGAACGCTGACGGTCAACACGTATTGGGAGTTGAGTTCGGAAGGCGAACATTGGCAAGCGCTGCAGATTCTTTCTCCAAACCCGCTTACTTCAAGCCGCGCATCCTTTACCTTGAAATGCGTGACGGTGGGCGTTGTGCAGCTGGTAAATCCAACGATTATCGGAACGCTTCTTCCAGTTTCGACATGCCCCGACATCGCCGCCGTCGAGATCCGTTTCCAGATTATACGAAGAGACAGCCCCTTCCGCGGACGCATTCGGATAACGGCTGTCGTAAAAAACATCACGTTGAAAGACTTTTCATCCGGCCCCAATCAAGCGGTCGCGTTCTTCTATCAAATGCCCAGCTATTCGCCGTGTTCCATCGCGACGGGAGGAACGATCATCGCGCAGAGGGAAATCCGAACCCTGGCGGCAGGGGCGACGATCGAACTGGTCTACGAACGCGACTGGGACAGTTCCTCACCCAACGAAGGCGAGTTTCCCAGTTGTTATCGTTTGATGATCTCGCTAGATCCCGATATCTATATGGACGGAAATCCCAATAACGATGACTGCTCCCAGAACAATAACCGTATCGACCGCAGCGGGATGGACATCAACGCCCTGTTCCGGTAATCTTCCTTCGGCGTGACTACCCCGCTCCCCGGTTCCTCCTTCCTTATCAGAGAAGCCGGGGATTCATTTCCCTCCTTGACGCACTTGAATTCTCTCATCGGTCTCTTCGGATTTCGAAAACGCCAGATCGCTTCGGATAAGGAGCTTATCTCCAAGAAGCGTCACGCCTTCGGCTTCCTTTTTTTTTCGTTTTCATCCCTAACAAACCGAATACATCAGATATTAACGCCCATCGCGCGCTGCGTGGATAGGATTTCTATAGTTGCTCCGCGCATCTAACCCCGATTAAAGTTGGGCGATCAAAAAAGCTGAGAGGCCTTCTTTGGATATTGACACCGGCCTATTTGTTATGGTATACTGTGTATATACAGTATATACGGTTGGGGGAATTTCGGTGATTTTCCTGGATCCCGTAAGTGGAGAAGCCTTCTATAAACAAATAATCGATCAGATACGGATTGCGATTGTCACGGGCAGAATCGGGTCGCACACGCTCTTACCCTCCGTCAGGGAATTAGCCACGCAAATCGGTGTGAGCGTCATTACGGTAAAACGCGCCTACACCGATCTCGAAAACTCAGGGTATCTGTATACGCGGCCGGGGATCGGCACATACGTCTGTGAGATCGATACGGATCGGGCGATAGAGGATCAGGTTACGGAAATCCAACGCCGCTTCTGCGGCATCATTCGATCGGCTAAACAATCCGGAATCGGGGATACGCAGATACGAACCGCTTTTATAAAAGCGTTAGAAGCAGAAGGGGAGTAAAGAGGAGGGGGATATGCGGTGACACTGGTAAAGGTTCGCGAATTGGAGAAGCATTATCGGCAGTTTTCGCTAAAAAAGGTTTCTTTCGAGGTAGAATCGGGCACGATCCTGGGGATCATCGGACCGAACGGTTCCGGAAAGACGACGACGCTCCAGCTTTTGATGGATCTGATCCCGTCAGATGGCGGGGAAGTCAGTCTATTCGGCAAAAACTATCCGAAAGACACTCTGGAAATACGGCGTCAGACCGGGTACGTCGCAGAGGAACAGAGATTCTACGAAAACCGGAGTGTCGGTTGGACAGAAGGGTTCGTGTCGAGTTTTTATCCGAATTGGGACAACGGAACCTTCGAGCGGTTGTTGAAAACCTTCGCGATCAGCCGTACGATGAAAGTGAAAGAACTATCCAAAGGGATGAAGGTCAAACTGTCTTTGGCGCTTTCCTTAGCCTACGATCCGAAACTGATCATTTTAGACGAACCCACTTCCGGCTTGGATCCGGTGATCCGGAGAGAACTCTTGGAAATTCTGTCTCATATCACGGCAGATGAGGAGCATTCGGTAGTTTTTTCGTCCCACATCACGGACGACATCGCTCGTATCGCCGATTACATATTGTTTTTGATCGACGGAGAAGTAAAAACTCTCTCAGAAAAGGATCTACTGATGGCGAACTGGAAACGTATCCATAGTCTTTCGGAACTGCCGGATATCCTTTCTAACAGAATATTCTCGAAAAGAACGACGCCGTTTGGTTCGAATGCCGTAACGAATGAATACTTAACCATCGCGCCGTTCCTCGATCCGTTAATCAAAAAAGAGCAAGTGAAAGTCGAGAGCCTTTCTCTCGACGATATTCTTTTGGAGTTGGTACGGGGTGGCGCTTCATGCTCCCGCTGCTGAAGAAAGATATGCGGGAGGTCTGTCCTTTTCTTGTCGTGATGGCGGCGTTATATGCCTTCGCGGGGGCTCTCTTTCATACCTTCGCTTCCGAAGCCTATATCTATCCTCTTATCCTCTTCCGGGTTCTCTTGTTTTTTCCCGTGATCGGGATAAATGAAATCTCGATCGTTGAGAATAAAGAAGACCGGCAGCGGGGATACGCCTTTCTGTTCAAGCTTCCTCTCACCACGATCCGGCTGGTTAGCGCGAAGGTTTTTCGAAGCGCCGCGATCATCTTGGTATTATGCGCGCTCTCATGGGTGACTGATAAAGCCTTGTATCAACATCGGGAGTTTTTTTCCTCATTGACCTCGGTCTACCTTCTCACCGCCGCGGCGGTCTTGCTTCTCGAAATACTCATGTATTGGGGCATTTATCGATTCGGTTGTCTTCCGTTTTTAAAAGCTTTTGGAGTTTTGATCCTATCATCTCTCGTTCTGTCCCAAATGTTGTTATTCTCTAACAAAACCCGTTTACCACAGATGTTGGGCCTCGTTCGCCAGAGGTTGGATCGGCAAGATTGGCAGTGGACGCTGGTTCTGATCGTCTGTCTTTGTTATACATGCGGATTATGGATAATCGTAGCAACGAAAAACCGACGCAAAATCTCGGTTTGAAGGAGGGGGTTATGCATCGATACACGCCTGTTCGAGCCCTGTTAAAACATGCAGTTCGCGTGACCTGGCCGATTTTAGTGGCTTACGGTCTGCTTTATGCCGCCGTTCTCCTATCGCCGCTGATCGACACCAGCCATCGGGAAGAACCGGATTTGCAAGCCGTCGAATCCGGGATTCCGAATATGTTGGTACCGCTGCTCATCTTTGCGGGTAGCGCCGTCATGCTCGAAAAAAACGAAGAACGGTACAAAGGATATGAGATTCTCAAGCGATTGCCGGTTAAACCGCAAACAGTCTATTTTTCGAGAATACTCTTCATTTTATCCTTGACAGGGATTGGGTTGATCTGCAATTTCGCCTTCTTGTTGTCTAAAAGGAGTCATTATTCCAATCCCGGTCTTCCGATCGGGCAAAGCTTTTTTATGTTCACTTTAACGTTGATTTTTTTAGGAATCCTCTACCCAAGCATCTTAAAAAAAGGCTATTCAGCCACGTCTTTATGGATCTGGCCTCCGTATTTTTTACTCATCTTTATCGGCGCTTCCTCGAACACCAGACTATTCACCCGTTTTCTGCCATTTTCTACCGAATCATTCTATAATCCGAGTATTTGGGGAATCTTGCTCTTCGCGGCCACTCTTTTTCTGTTCCTGAGAGGACCCGCCGCAGTCCGCGCTCTCCAACAAAGAAGATAATACCGGACCTTTTTTTTGAAACCCCGCCTTTGGGGAATGGCCGAATAGCCTCGAGCGCGGGATCATGGGGAACTCCTCGCATTCTTCTTTTTAAAGCCGAATAAAACGCGAATAAAGTGTCCTTTTCCCGGGAGAATAGACTTGACAAAAACCCGGAAGCATGGTAGCATACAGCCATTAGCACTCATTATACCGGAGTGCTAACTCGGAGGATAGAGAAGGATGGAATTAACAGGACGACAGAGCAAGATCCTGTATGCGGTCATTCATGAATACGTGACTACACGAGTTCCGGTAAGCTCTAAAAGAATCCTTGAGATCACCAATCTGGAATGCAGCAGCGCAACCATACGCAGCGAGATGAAGTCCCTGGAAGGTCACGGATACATCGAGCAACCGCACACCTCCTCGGGACGGGTGCCAACGGATAAGGGCCTGCGGTTTTACGTGGAATGCCTGAAAAACGTTCGGCAGGAAGCGTCAAAAACGTCTTCCGAACTGGAAACGGTATCCGAATTCGCGTTGACCAACGTAGAGGATTACTTGCAGAACGTGACGGTTTTTTTGTCTCATTGGATGAACGGGATGGCGGTGATCGAAAGACCCTTTATCGATCGGTTACGGATACAGAGAATCGCGATATCCGCAATTGCCAAAAATTATTGGATGGTTGTCATGATGACCGACATGGGATTAGCGGATAGTTTTTTGCTATTTTTGGAAGATGCTTTGGAAGCGACGTCTCTGGAACAATACCTCACCGAAAAGCTGCACGGTCTTCCGCTGGAAGATGTGAAACCACTGCTGGAAACAATACATTTTCAAGACCATACCTGGTATGATTCACACTATGAACCGCTCTTGGTGTTTTTGGGAAAGATGGTTCAGCAGGCGACCCAGGTCAAATATCATAAGCACGGGATGGAAAGACTCATCCAGGACGATTCGATACCGAAAGAGAGCCTGAAGAAATTCCTCGATTTCATGCAAAACGAGCGCAAACTAACGGCCTTGTTTGATGAGTTGCAGGAGGACGGTCACACGACCGCGATCAATATCGGGCGTGAAATGCGACGCGAAGAGTTGTTTGATTTTTCTCTGTTTTTCACCGGTTACCGATTGGAGGAAAAACCGTTAGGGCGCATCGTTGTTTTTACGTCTAAGGTGACAGATTATTGGGATAACTTGAAAAATCTACAATATGCGGGCGACCGGTTGACGGAGTATCTCACAAAGATCACACTCATGGGGCGTTCGCGGGAGGTGTAAGGATTGAAAACTGCTGAGGAAAAGATCGATCGGATGAAAGGGAGATTGAGGTCTAAAGAGGCTGAGATAGAGCGTTTAAAAGAGATCGAACGATACGCCGTACAACTGAAATCCGATTTTGAACACTACCGGCAACTGTCTCAGAAAGAGCAGCAGCGAACGGTGGATACCGCGAACGAAAAGTTGATCGAGAAGATGATACCGATCTTGTTGAACTTCGAACGCGCCACCAAACACACGCCTTCTCAGAATCCCTCGCCGGAGGTACAGAGGGTCTTCAAAGGGTACGAGATGATCTATCAGATGATGCGCTCCGTTCTTGAAAATGAGGGGTTGCAAAAAATCGACGCGCTCGTCGGTCTCCCTTTTGATCCCTTTGAACAAGAAGTCGTCGAAAAAGTGGAAACGGACACGGTCCCCGAAGGAGCAGTACTCGAAATCGTGGAGGGGGGATTTAAGTTCAGAGGGAAGATTCTGATCCCGGTGAAGGTGAAAGCGGCCGTTAAACCTCAAACCGGCAATTCGGACGACGAGTCAAATCCCAAGACGGATCAAACTCCCGAAGGGGAATAGCAGCGAGATTTGGTTTCCGGGAGATCAATCCGGGATTAAGAAGGTGAAAAGATGGCTAAGAAAGATTATTATGAAGTGTTGGGCGTGACCAAGGAAACCACGCAGGACGACGTTAAGAAGGCCTATCGAAAATTGGCTAAAAAATGGCATCCCGATTTACATAAGGAAGATCGCGCCCAAGCCGAAAAGATGTTCAAAGAGATCACCGAAGCCTACGAAGTCTTATCGGATGCGGAAAAGCGGGCGATGTACGATCGATACGGTTTTGTCGGCGATCAAGTTCCGCCGAACTACCGCACTGCAAGCGGCGGAAGAGAAGGCGTAACCAGTTTTAACGACTTTTTCGGTGGCGGGGGCGTCGGCGATATTTTTGATATGTTTTTCGGAAATCAAGGCCGTTCGCGCCAAGCGAACGCGGAGAACGCTTACGTCCAAGCCGGAGAAGACCTTCAGATAAGTGTGCAGGTAACCCTGAAAGACGTTATGAAAGGCTTCGAAAAGGAAATCGAGTACGAACGGTATGTGGCATGCGAATCCTGTAAAGGAAACGGGTCGAAAGATGGGACCTCTTTTCGTACCTGCCCACAGTGCAGTGGGCGGGGTGTGATCGTCCAGGAAACCCGCACCTTCATCGGGAATATCTCCTCGTCGCGAGCCTGTCCCAGATGTCGTGGTTCGGGTAGAATCACCGAAGAAAACTGTCCGTCCTGTAAGGGAAACGGACGTCTGACAGAGCGCAAAAAAATCCGCGTCAAGATTCCCGCCGGCGCGGAGGATCAGATGCGCCTTCGCATCGCCGGCGCGGGCAACGCCGGGGTCGGAGGGGGAAGCGCCGGGGATCTTTACGTCATGGTCCGCGTTCAACCGCATCCGCGACTCAAACGCCAAGGAAAAGACCTCTATTCCGAGGTCGGCGTCAGCTATATCCAAGCCATTTTGGGCGCAACGATCGAGATTGAAACCCTGGAAGGGAATATGCCTTTTAAACTGGAAGCCGGCACCCAACCGAACGAAACGATCCGTATGCGCGGAAAGGGTCTCCCAGACTTGAGAAGTGGGTTATTAGGGGACCATTACGTTAAGGTGAACGTAGCGATCCCGAAGCGGGTGAATCGAAAGGAGCGCAAACTCCTCGAAGAGATCTCGGCGCTGAAGAATGAGCCCGTCGAGCAAGAGGTCGGATAATCGCCACAGCGCCAATGCATCGGAACGATCTCTGGTCGGTACTCGAACGACTGCCATAAGTAGCGATGGATGGATTCGTCTTCAAGTAACCCATTCGACGTGGATTGGGTGAAACCCTTTCATACAACCGGCCTTAAGAGCCGGTTTTTTGATGTATCCCTTTTCTGCCTCGAGGTAAAACCGGCAAGCGGTTGGGTATCTGCGCCTCATTGCGTGTCAAATCCACTCCGTGAAGATCGGTCGGAAAACGTGCTATAATACTTTTAATCAAACCTTTCCCGCGAGGGAGATATAAGGAGCGTGAAGAACATGAAAAAGGGATGGAGATTGCTGATTCTGATCGGTATCGCGGTTTCGCTGATGATTTTCCTTTCTGCGGCTTCCTGTTCAATCGGCCCCATAACCACCACGTATTCTGTTACGGTCAACAATTCGGCGCGCGCGTCTCAAGTTTATTTGTACGTGAACGGATCCTTTTGGGGAACGATTCTCGCATTCAGCCAATCCACCTATTCGGGGTTTTCCGGCGGAACGCAGTTGCAAGTCATGAATAACCTTGGACAATACATGCAGTTCCAGGGTGGCGTTTATTCTTACTACATTTGGAGTAACGTAACCTTTGTCATTCCCTCCGGTGGAACCTGGGTCACGGCCGAAAGAGAATGATGCGCATGAAGAAGTTGTCTCTCCTGCTTCTGATATTTCTCTTGTTGTCCGTTAATCTGTTCGCTATCCGTCTCGGTATTCTGCAATCGAACTGGCAGGGATGGCTGCAAGGCGCTTACTATAATGGCTTGAGGGTGGAACAAACGGCCGCGGGGTATCCCGCTTTCGGCGTGCTTCAACCGGGGGACATTATCACGGAAGCGTTGCTGATCCCCAACAGCCAAATCTGGAGTAATCCGTATAACCCCCTTGGCGGATTCGTGATGCAACTCAATCCTTACTTCCCGTTATCCAGCCAAATCTCGGGCCCCTGGTATCAGATGTACGGGCTGCAGTATATGAACACAATCGATCAAAATGCTTTCGCCGCCTTTATCGGCAACGCGATGTACGGATCAAACGTGGTTTTACGGCTTTTCCGACCCGGTTGGAATGCATGGACCTATGCTTCCGTCGTTTTAGATACCTTCGGGAACGGCAGCGTTTGGATGATGCAGCAGATGGGCCAACAACAGAGTAACCAGGTCGTCGTCCAACCCAACCCGACCCAGCAAGGACAGGTTCAAGTTCAAGCCAACCCGACGCCGCAGCTCCAGATCTGGATTAACATTAAGTAACGTTCTGCAATTCCGGCTCCCAGGTATTTCGTCCATCGAAAAATCATTTTATTTATAGTATAATATCGCGGACTTTTTAAATACTGTACGCGAAAGGATGATGGAAGATGGATGTATCGATGGACCAAGTGAAAGAACTGAGAAGAGTATCCGGGGCCGGAATTTTGGATTGCAAGAAAGCCCTCGCCGATAGCCTGGGAGATATGGAGAAAGCCGTAGAGTACCTTCGGAAGAAAGGGTTGGCGGCAGCGGCCAAGCGTTCTGGCAGATCAACCAATGAAGGGATTGTTTCTGTTGTCACGTCCGAAGACGGCAAAACAGCGACCATGTTGTCCGTGATGTGTGAAACGGACTTCGTGGCAAGGACAGACGAATTTAAGGCGTTGGCGCGGAACCTAACGGAAGACTTCGCCAAAAACGCGCCTGTTTCGAATGGCGGCGCAGTGAGCGAAGAAACAGCCAACGGGTACAAAGAGCATCTAACGGGACTTGTGGCCAAAATCGGAGAAAATATACAGCTCGGCGATTACTGCAAATTTCAAACCTCCGCTACTTCTTGTTTGTTTCACTATATCCACCATAACAAAAAGATCGGGGTCTTGTTGGAACTGGAGAGCGAAAAAGCGGGAGAAGCTCTGGAGCAACTGGGTAAGAACCTGAGTTTGCATATCGCCTCTTTAGGGCCGGAGTACGTGGATAAAGGCGATGTGCCCGAAGCCGTTCTCATCAAAGAGAAAGAAATCTACTTAGAGCAGTTGAAAGAAACGGGAAAACCCCAAAACGTACTGGAGAAGATTGCGGAGGGAAAGCTGCAAAAGTTTTACGAAGATCGGTGCCTCCTGTTGCAGGAGTATGCCTTACCTCCTAATACTTCGATTACCCAGATGCTGGCTGAAACCTCTAAAGCGCTGGGCAACACCGTTAAAGTCGTTCAATTTTACCGCGCGAAAATCGGAGAGTGATTCTATAAAACCCCCTGTCGGGGGTTTTATTTTTTTATAATAAAGGAGGCTATTCGTTGTACCATAAAATCCTTTTGAAAATAAGCGGAGAAGCTTTTTCCGGGGTAGGGGAACGCGGCTTCGCGCCGCAGAGGCTACAATACTTGACCAATGAACTCAAAAAAGTGATCGACATGGGCGCTTCGTTAGGGATCGTTGTCGGCGGTGGTAACCATTTCCGTGGTTCTGAGCTGGCGGAACTCAATCCCCTCTATGCCGACCAGGTCGGGATGATGGGAACGGTGATCAACGCCCTCTATTTAAAAAGCATCCTCGAATGCCAATGCATTCGTTCCATCATCTTCTCGAACATCGTCGACCTTCCGGGAGTCTATCCCGTTCGATATGACAGTCTGCACCAGAGTATCGATAACGGAGCGGTGGCCATTTTTGCCGGAGGGACATCGAACCCGTTGTTCACGACTGATTCAGCCGCCGCGCTGCGGGCTGTCGAGATGGATGCCGATCTGCTGATCAAGGCCACGAAGGTGGATGGCGTTTATTCTCAAGATCCTAAGGTCAATCCCAACGCGAGACGGTTCGACCGCATTACATTCAGCGAAGCCATTAGGCTCAACCTATCGGTAATGGATATCGAAGCCTTTTCTATTTGTCAACGGTATCGCATACCAGTCCACGTGTTGGATTTTTTTAAAGAAGACAATTTGCTGAAAGCGGTCCTCGAAGAGCATATCGGGACACTCATCCATCCCGACCCTCAGGCTTGAAAGAGGTCATGAAGAAAAAGGGGGCTCTCTTTTCCTTCGAAGGGATAGACGGTTGCGGTAAAACCACGCAAATCAACGGCATTCAAGAGGACCTAATCGCGCTCGGCTATCGGGTGGAAGTTTTCAGAGAACCCGGAGGGACACGCTTAGGAGAGGAGTTACGCAAAATCGTTTTGCTCAATAACGGCATTCCTATCTGCGAACGCGCGGAAGCACTGCTATACGTAGCTTCCAGGACTCAGTTGGTTCACGAGAAGGTCTTTCCGTTATTGGAAAAAGGCGCGGTCGTTCTTCTGGATCGATACGCCGACTCTTCTGTCGCCTACCAAGGGTACGGCAGGAACCTACCGATCGAAGAGATCGTCGGATTAAACGACTTCGCGATCGAAAAACGCTATCCCGGCAAAACCTTCTTCATCGATATCTCGGTTGAAGAAGCCGAAGCGCGTTTGTTTCAAAAAGAGAAAGACAGGTTGGAAGGTGAGAAGCAAGAATTCTTCCTTCGCGTTCGTCACGGTTATCTGGCGTTAGCTGAACGCTATTCCGAGCGTTTCGTCATACTGGACGGGCGGCAGGATCCGGAGCTTCTTAGAAAAAAAATCTTGCAGGTCGTGTTGGCCGAGATCGATAGCCCTTAAGCAACCTACCGGGATCGGGTTTCATCCCAGCGGCTAACGAAACAAATCGATATAGTCGATGAGCGGATACTCTGATTCTATAATCGAAAATGCCTCTTGCATCTGCGGTTGCGGTTGTGCGCTTAGCGCGAGTTCTTCGAAGTAAACCTCTAACGTTTCGGCGGTTTTCTGATTCTGCAAGATGATTCTTTCTAAGTGGTCATCCTGGTCGATAACAATAAGTATGATCGGGTACTCCTTCTTGAAAATCGTTAAGAGGGCGGGTTCTCGGATTATCAGAGTATAAACGTGGCGGCCGGCTTCTTTTCGGTAACTCAAAGCCAAGTACGGATTATAGGTTTCGATCAGCCCTAATAGGAAATCTGCGAAATTGCTGATAAGTTCTTGCGGATCGAATCCAAGCAAAGCGGCTCCGGAGGGTTCCGTCGGCGATGCGACGGGCGCAGAAACGCGCTGGTTTGCCCGTTTTTGCGTATACCGATCCAAAACGGAGAAATAATTCTCCCGATACCGAAACAAGAAGGTAATCCCGGACAAAACCTCCGGTTCGAGGATGTCCAAACGATAATCTCGCAGATCGCGCACCCAGAACTCCAATCCGTATTGGGTCTCCGTTATCGCGGTTTTGCTTTCTTGCAGGACCATACGAATGTACACTCTGGCGTGGAGGTGTGTCGCGCCCGCGAAGGTACGCACCATCTTTCTCCAAGTTAAAATGCCTTCTTGTTCAACACCGAAGGCCGGAAGGATGCAAAAGCACAAGAGTAGAAAAGCGAGGAGGCGTTTTTTCATCGGAGAGTTCTCAGTCGGTCTCGGGGATTGATGATTTCGGTCACTCTGACGCCGAAGCTTTCTTCCACGACAACGACTTCCCCTCTCGCGATCACTTTACCGTTGACTAAGATATCCACGTGCTCCCCTGTCAGCTTATCCAGCTCGATGATCGAACCAATGTTCAGGTCGAGGATTTCTTTCAATGTCAACCGGCTGCGTCCCAATTCAACCGTGATTTCGAGCGGTACGTCGTAGAGTAACTCTAACTGTTTTGGCAACTGGACAAGGGTTTCAGAGGAAAAGTCTTGAAATTCGGCTTTTTGGACGGTGATCGGGTCTTGTTTTTGGGGCGGAGGCGGAAAGTACCCCATATCCGGCGGGGCTTCCATTCTTTGCGTGGGGGCTGTCGGCAATTCGACGGGCGCGGGTTTTGGTTGCCCGGCAGGAGAAAGTTTTTTTACCGGTTTTCTTCCCGCCGTGAACAGCGCGTACAGACGCTTGACGAATGAGATCGGTACAATCTGATAGATGTCGGTTACGGCTAAATCTTTGATTTCCATCCGGAAAGAAACGACCGCGGCTTCGGTATCGCCTTCACCGGAAAGCTCCGGAAACTGAGCCTTCGCTTCGGAAAAGTCCGATATTTCGACGGTTGGAGGCGTAATCGCGATCGGCTTCTGTAAAAATCCTGCCATCGCCGTCGAAGCGGTTCCCATCATCTGGTTCAATGCTTCCCCAACCGCGCTGGTTTTCAGGTCATCTAAGTCTCCGCTGACATCCACGCCGGTTCCGCCCATCATCAGGTCCGAAATGATCAACGCCGTTTGCTTATCCATCACCAAAACGTTTAGTCCGGAAAGGCCTTGATGAAATTCCAAGGTCGTGACCAGGCGCTCATCGGTAAAGGTACTGCGGACTTCGCTCAGTTTCGCTGTTTTAACCTTCGGCGTCGTGATTTGCACCTCTCTGCCGATAATCGTAAACAGGGCGGTAGCGGCGGAACCCATGATGATGTTCCCCACTTCGCCGATCATATCCAGTTCTTCGGCGGTTAGGCTTTTTGACCCTCCTGTCGGAACGGGGGGCTCCGTCTGAGGTTTATCTCCGCCTCCGCTAATTGCCCCCAAGAGCGCATCCAGTTCGTCCTGAGTGAGAAAATTTCCGGAATCCGCCACGTCGGATCAATCTCCTTTCTTCGGAATCCAAGCAGCCAGATCGAACTCTTCTTCCTGATCGTCCAATGTTGACTGTTGAATACCCGTCACTTTCACAGCTTTCTTTCCGCGATGGTTGCCGGGTACCCCCTTGAACTTAGGGGAGTCCCCGATCGCGATCGTGATCTCTTGGTCGTGATACTGGTCCAATCGCAGAACATCCCCTTTTTGCAGATAGAGGAGTTCCCCCACACTCAAGCGGGTCTTCCCCAGGACCGCCTGCAGTGTGATCGGCGTGCTCTGAAGGTTGCGAGCGATTTTCGGGGTGAGCTCTTCCTTCTCTTTTTTTTCTGAGGATGAAAACCAGAACTGATTGGTAATCTTTTCCGTGAAAGGCTCGACGACAGAGGTCGGAATGCAGATGTTCATAAACCCCTCTATGGTTCCAATCATGATCTCCATCGTGATGAGAAGGGTCATATCGTTGATCGGAGCGATTTGTACAAATTGCGGGTTTGATTCGATATTTTCTATCTCGGGGATAAAATCCATGACGTTCATCCACGCGTCTCTCAGGAGCGTTAAAAAGCGCATCGTTTCGCGCCGCACGATATTCGTTTCGATTTCGGTCAGGGAACGGGACTTCGTCATCGACATCCCGGCGCCGCCGAGAATGCGGTCGATCATCCCGAAGATGATCGTTTGGTTGATTTCGAGAATCGCGCTGCCGTTCAGGCTTGATCCGGTGAAGATTGCCATATAGGTGGGGTTCGAAACAGATTTTAAAAACTCGCCATAGGTGATCTGCTCGATCGGGCCCAGGCTGACGTCCACGAAAAACCGCAACCTCCCGGACAAGTAAGTGGACAAAGATCGCGCGAAGTTTTCGTGAATCATTTGGAAGGTCCGTGTATGATCCTTCGAAAACTTCATCGGACGCCGGAAGTCATAGGATTTAACCTTTGCTTTTTCTTCTTCTTTTTTGATCTCTTCGACGCTGACTTCTCCTTTCGTGACCGCGCGTAAAAGAGAATCTATTTCTTCTTGACTGAGCGTATCTGCCATCTTCGCTCACCCCCCTTCCGAAGTAGCGTTCTTCGCGATTATTGAACGGAAGCGATCGCTTTGATATAGGTAAAGACTTCGATCACGCCGAATTTCGCTTTGTCCCCGATGTATCCTGTGACACGGTTGACCAAATCCCGAATTTGCCGCTTAACCAGATCGAGTCCCGCGGGACTTGACATCTCCACCGTCTCTTTCTGTATAAACAAATCCTGGAGCGCGGATAGAATCTGATCGTTCCGAGTCGCGATCGCTTCGCGGCACCCGTCGCTGCCAACCGTAAAGCTCAGCATATCGACCACAACGACACTCTTGCCGCCTTTCAGCATAAAGGTCTTGTTCGACCCCTCGACGATGAAACGGACTCGGATCTCTATCGGCGCCGTAGGCGTCGCAGCCTGCTGGGCGCTCCCTGGGTCATTTGTCCCTAAAACGAACTTCACAAGAACAAAGGTTACGGCTCCCGACACAACAGCCGCCACGACCACGGATATGAGCAATCCAATGATATTGATCGCCGGTTTTTTGGATTTTGACTCTTCTACTGACGGCATATTGTCAGTTTCTGGCAACCGCGCTCACCTCACCTTTTCCCGCTTGATCAAGATATCCACTCGTTGAAACTGGAACCGAAGAACGTTCAGAGTGGTCTGATATTCTGCTTTCAACGCGTTCAGCTTTGCGTTCGCCTGCGCTTGGGTGATTTCTCCGTCCTTCAACTGGTAATCAAGAAGTTCCAGTTGATTTTTTACTTCGATATCCAGGTTGCGAACCTCTGACAAAATATCGATATCTCCTTTGGAAACAGGTACAAACCGTTTCGGATCGTAATAGAATTCGGGATCGAATCGACCGTTGCGGATATCGACCACTCTTTCGGCGATCCGCTTCGTTTTCAGATCCTCCAAAAAGTATTTCGTGATACTAGCGGCTCTTGCGGCTCCCAAATGCCAGTTCGAGGGATATATAGAATTTTCGGGTGGAATCCGATCATCGGTAAAACCTCGCATCTCAAGCACATTTGTGGTGTGCTCCACAACCACGGCGCCTATCTTTTCCAATACCGTTTTCGCGTCCGCGGTCAGTTTTGCGGAGAAAGGCTCGAAAAACGCCATCTCGCTGAGCATGATCAAAGTGCCCTCTTCGTTTTCGATAATCGACAGCTTCCCTTTGAAACTATCATCCTGACTGATCCGAACGATCTCCTCCTTCACACCGGGGTAGCTCGATATGACGGGGTCCGAAACGGTCGTTTTCCCGCCCATCAAAACGCTGGGCGGCGCCCCCGCAAAGACCATACTGATACCGCTGGCGACTTCCTGAAACTTCCCGGGATTGATCGATGAGAACGCCAACAAGGCGACAAAAAAGCAGAGCATCAACGTGATCATATCGCCATAAGTTGTTAACCATAGCGGGGCGCCTTTTTTACAGGGCGGGCATTTTTTGGCCATCGGTATCACTCCTTCGAAGGACTCGCCGCTTCATAAGCCTTCCGAGCATCCGCGGGTAAAAAGGTCTTTAGTTTTTCTTCGAGGAGCCGCGGGTTGTCTCCGGCCTGAATCGACAGAACCCCTTCCAGAATCATCTGTCGATGCATTACAAAGGTATCCTTTCGCAACCCGAGTTTCTCGCCCATGGGTAAGAAGAAAACATTTGCGAACAACGATCCGAAGAATGTCGTGATCAGGGCAACCGCCATCGCAGGCCCCAACGCGTCGGGGTTATTCAAAGCTTGCAACATGGCGATCAAACCCATAACCGTCCCCAACATTCCGAAGGCGGGAGCATAGGCTCCGGCGCTTTCGAGCATTTTTCCGTTCATGGTCAGATCCGCGTCCAGCAAATCGATCTCTATCTCCATCATACTTTTCAACAGGTCGGGGTCGGTCCCATCCACGATCAATTGTATCCCCTTTTGCATAAAGGGATCCTTAAGCTCGGAGATATCGCCTTCGAGGGATAACAACCCTTCGCGTCGCGCTTTCTCAGAAAAAGAAACCAGCGTGCGAATCGCATCGATATAGTCCAGCTTCGGTTCCTGCACGGTACTCAGGATAACCTGAAAGATCTTGAGCGATTTGGACTTGGGATAACCGACAAAGACGGCTCCGATAGCACCGCCCAAGACGATAACCATGGACATGATCGAGTCTTTTCCCGTGTAAACCGACACGTCTCCACTCGATACCAAACCCAGTACGATCACCGCTATACCTACTACCAACCCTAATAGCGTGGAAATATCCAACTGTATCCCTCCGTTGAGGAGCCACCTAACCTACAAACACCGCTAACACGCGTCGCAGTCGGAATCTTTCATCTCCTGCGATTGACTTTTGTTCTGACCGACCCATTTCGCCATCGCGCCCAAAGAAGCGAAACTTACTTTCCGAAAGTCTAACACCTTTTGAAAAACATCTTCAAGCGACTCTTTCACAATGATCTTCTTGCCGTTTAGCAAGGTAATGGTCGTATCAGGTCTGGATTCTATCGTTTCGATCAAATCGTCGTTAAGGGCAAAGGTATCGCCGTTGAGTTTAGATAAGAAGATCATCATAACACCCTTATGATTTTTCTATCTTTCGGTCTTTTTATCCTATTCCGAGAATCGACTGTTCCAGCTCCTGCAAGCTTTCCTTCATCATAAGCAAAAACAGAGGGTCGTAGAAATCGTCCTGTCTACGCATCCTCGCGGTAAAAATATCGCTATCGATCTCGTATTCCTCTTCGTGGTACCGGCGCGAGACGAACCAATGAATCTCAGGAGAATAAGACAGTAACGAAAACCAGACGCTCCCAAGATCGCCGATCGGTTGACAGTCGATATGATCGGAATAAAAGAGAACCGCTATCTCCGTCCCTTTTCCTTTCTCACTCTGTAGCCGAACATCCCCGCCCGTTATACGGGCGGCTTCTCTCAGAAACGGGAGGCCTAAACCGAACCGTCGAATCTTCTTGTCCCGTGTGGTGTAAAACGGGTCGAAAACCCGATCGATCGTCGGTTGATCCATGCCTTTTCCGTTATCGATGATACTAAAACGGAAAATTCGAGAGGTTTCTTCAACCATCAGTCGGATCCGGGTAGCCCCCGCATTGATCGCGTTCTGGGCGATATCGAGAACATGGTCCGCCAGCGTTCTCATCGACATAGGCGAATGCTCCTTCCTTCCTCAGCTCGAATCGCTTTTTGAAACTCCGAAAAATTCCGGCTTTCGCAGCAGATTTCCATTCTGGCCTCTCCCAAAGCGTCCGGATTATGGGCGTCAGAGGAACTTAAGAGTGTCGTAGGAAACGATCCGCAGAATAACGGGATTTGCGTTCGCTTCTCTAACAAGTAGACTTCTAAGGGAATCCCCCGAGCGCTTTCCGGTAGAATCCCCATCTGGTAAAACAGCCCCAACCCACGAAAAACGTGCGCGAAGACGGGTTGTCCGCCGAACCTTTTGATCAAACGCACGGTCTCTTCAATATCCAGTGTCGTGGGAAAACCGAACGGCAGCGTCAGCATTTCCTGGAAAGCGTCTGCGTCATCTACCAATAACGAATACCCGTCTCTCTCTGGGTCGATCGCGACAGAAGGCAGATGCTGCTCGACCTCTCGACCGGCGGATTCGACCGTATCCGAGTCGGGAAAATAGCCGAGGACGTGGACATCCTCCACCGTTTGTATCTCTATTCCGGGCATCACTTTAATGCCGCTGCGGGCGAGCGCCCGCTGAAACGCTCGGACATTGCGCGCGGTATTATGATCGGTAATCGCGATCCAATCGATTCCGTGCCGGATAAGCCTTTCGGCGATCGCCCCAGGAGTCATGGTGATGTTGGCGCAGGGCGATAAACAGGTGTGTATATGAAAATCAGCCTTGAAGCATTTCATAGAGGATACCGCTGAGTTCAAACCCTCCTAATGGACTTTTAACAAGCAGCACCTTCTCATCCTTGGCTTTTTGAACGGTTTCCGCGTTAAAATCCCGGCCATTCGCCAGAATAATCACCTTCACTCCGACAATCAAAGCCACGGCGACGATGTTCGAGTGCGACTGAACAGTGACCCACAGATCCGCCTTACCGTTATGAGACATCACTTCGCTGAGCAAATCGCAAGTTATACCTTGAGAAACCTCCACGGATTCGGGGTCTCCGACAACCACAGTCCCGCCGATACGGTCCAAGGCTTGGCTGAAATGCATAGGTCAAGCTCCTTTCCTTATCGCGATCGCCTCAACCTCAACGCTGGCGCCTTTGGGCAGAGCGCCGACCTGTATGACAGAGCGCGCTGGCGGGTTACTCTTAAAATACTCCGCGTACACGGCGTTGAAGGCGGCGAAGTTATTCATATCGATTAGGAAAACCGTTACTTTTAGAACATCCTCCAGCGAAGAGTCGAAGTCCTCCAACATCTCCTTCAGATTGTTCAGGATCTGCCGCGTTTCCGCTTCGATGCTTCCGCGCACCATCTCATTCGTGGCGGGGACCAATGGGATCTGTCCCGAGATAAACAACAGGTCCTTGTAAGAGACCCCGATCGAATACGGGCCGACGGGTTTCGGCGCTCTGACTGACTGATGGATCATCTTGCTCACGATGAATTCCTCCTTCGAAAGTAGCGTACTGTTAGATTATATCACACGGATCGGAGGAAATCGGGATAATAGATACAAAAAAAGCGGATTCTTAGGTTGCCGAACCTCCTTTTCACGGTGTCGTTCGGGAAAAACGGGGTAGAGAGGGGAAAAGGTCGCAGGAATCGAGCCTCCTGCGCGTTGAACCGTGTAACCGGATTTAGGAGTTAAATACTCGCCTGACGCAGTTTCTCCCTTCCGCTTTTCCTTGATAAAGCCATTGGTCCGCTTCTGATACCAATTCATCAATCGTTAATCCCGAAGCCATTTCCGCTACACCGATTGTTACGGTAACTTGATAGAATTTTTTACGTTTGGAAAACGGAATTTTCTCCACTTTCGCCCGAATTCTCTCCGAAACGATCGCTGCCTCTTCCAACGCGGTTGCGGGAAAAATCAACAGGAACTCTTCCCCTCCCCATCTACCAACGAAGTCCTCACCCCTCAAAGACGATAGAAAGCCTTTTCCGAGCTTCTTCAAAACCTTATCGCCTTCCAAATGCCCGTAGGTATCGTTAAGCTTCTTAAAGTGATCGATATCGGCAATCGCGATGGTGAAGGGGGTATGCTTTCTTTCGAAGAGATGGACCTGTTCCTTCAACTTTCTCATAATCTCGCGGCGATTTGGCAAATTCGTCAATTCATCTGTACGGGCGATCTGTTCCATCTTCCGAAAAGCCGCTTTCAATGCTTCGTTCTTTTGCTTCAAAAATTCGGCCTCTTGGGTCATTTTCTGAATTCGCGCTCGCGTTTCCAATTCGGCAAGGGTCTTTGCCGTCTTTTCGCTAAAGTAGTTTTCTTTTTCTTTCAGATATCTGCGGAAGTAATCCACCGCTTTTTGATAGGCTTCGACTTTTGGAAGGGTTTCTGTCAGTTCTTTATAGATCTCCAGCAGGAGACTCCTAACCTGAGATTTTTCCGCCAACGACAGAGCGGTTTCCAGGTCTTCGATCGCGGAAGCGTAGCGCTCTTCGGAGGTTTCGATCCGGGCGAGCTCAAGCGCGCAACTGGCTTGTAGAATAAAATCCTGACCGCCTCGAATAACGGTTTGGCACTTCTTGATCGATTCTCGCGCGGAGTCGTTCTGGTGTAAGAGGCGGTATGCCTTCCCGATGTTGAGCAGGGCGAAATCCGCTTCACTATTTCCCGTAGTGACATTCACCTCTCCCAAGGACAGGTTCAAGTATTCGAGCGCTTTTTCGGGATTGCCGTTATTCAGGTGAATCTCACCTATGTTATTGTACAGGTAAGCGATTTGGGTCGGCATCTGTTCTTTTTTGGCCAACGTGAGCGCTTTTTCGAAGTAGTTTAAGGCTTCTTCGTTTCGGTTCAGTATGCCGTAAAGACTCCCCAGATTGTTGTAGGTGCGGGCGATTCCCTTGATGTCTTCGGAGTCTTCGACGATGCTCAAGGATTTTAAGTAATAGTTCAGCGCTTGATCGTAGTCCCCGACTTCCCAAAAAACGATCCCGATATTCCGATAAAGCTTTGCGACCTGCGTCGGAATCGAGAGGGTTTCAAAGAACACGAGCGCTTGCTGAAAGTGATAGGCGGCTTCATCCGGTTTCCGAAGCTGGTAATAGGCCCCCCCCAAGGCGTTGTGGGCATTGGCTTGGGCTTTTAGGTCTTTTAGCCGTTCAGCCAAAGCCAGAGATTCCTGCGCGTAAGTA
>CAZMHO010000024.1:0-6955 GCA_964566085.1 uncultured Thermotogaceae bacterium
GAACAGGTGGCCTGTCTGGCTCGAATGATCAAAAAACGCTTGAAGCATCGTCATGTTCAAGGTCTTGCCAAATCGCCTGGGCCTTGTGAAAAGTAGCGCCTCTGCGTTTTCATGAAAGACCTCTTTTATGAAAGGCGTGGTATCCACAAAAAGGTAGCCACCTTCGACCAGCTTTTGGAAATGACTGATCCCTATGGGCAAAGGTTTCATCGATATACAACCTCCCGCTTGATTATACTACGATTCGGTTCAACGCCAAAGAAGTGTGCGTCAGGTTTTGGGGTGCCTATGTGAAAAGGCGAAAAAAAAGAGATACTAGTCAAAATAATAAAATCATCGGTGGCGACTGGCTTTCTTCGATCTAGCCTACGTGTAGAAACAGCATCCGCTTGCATGGAGTCTTTCCTTCTCCTGACTTTGTCACGATAACGGAAACGGAGGGGTAGGGAGGTAAAAAGCGTCCCGACTTTGACCGTTGGGATTCGAGAAAGCGCATCAAAAGAGGGACACGATTTTAGAAAGGCGTCGGCATCCCGGGCCCCGGATAGCGCTGATTCCCCCTCCAAGCGGAATCACCTCTATTTGAACGGGAATCCGCTCTTTGATCCCGGATACATGTGAGATCACGCCGATCAGTTTTCCTTCCTGCCGCAGACCGGACAGGGTTTCCAGCGCGGTTTCAAGCGCTTCCTCGTCGAGTGTGCCAAACCCTTCGTCTAAAAAGAGCGAGTCCACGCGGACGTTCCGGCTTGACATCTGTGAGAGCCCCAAAGCCAGCGCCAAGCTCACGAGAAAGCTTTCTCCACCGGAAAGGTTTTTTGTGGACCGGGAAACCCCCGCTTGATACATATCTTGAACGGTTAATTCCAGGGGGGTGTTCGAATCGCACGAGAGCAGGTAACGATCGGTGAGCTTAGCCAATTGCTCGTTTGCGTGCGCCACCATGGTCACAAACGTTAGGCCTTGAGCGAAGTTTCGATATTTTTTCCCGTCGGCAGAACCGATCAAGGCGTGCAACGCGTCCCAACGTTCCGACTCGCGTGTTTGAACTTCGATTGCGGCTAACTGCTCCGTCCTTTCCTTCTTCGCCTGGTCATGCGCCTTCAACGTTTGCTGAAGCGCCCCGAGCCGTTCCTGAAGAGAGTGATGCTGGTCTTCCAATCGAACGGATTCAGATCGCAACTTTTCGTAGGGCTCCTCGGACAGGCGTTTCTCTCTTTCCGAGCGCAAAGCGTTCTCCAACTTTCGAAGCGTTTCTTGATGGTGGATCTTTTTTTCTCTGATCTCCGTGTCCCTGCGACTCAGTTTGATCCGCTGCGGCTCTTCCATGCAGGCGCAGATAAAGTCCGTTTCGTCCAAGAAACCGGCAAAAGTCAGCTGCGTTTGGAGCTTTGATACCCGGTTGCCGATTTCCGTCGCTCTTTCGCGAAGGGTACGGTCTAATTTTTCCATAAGTTCCCGCGTTGATTGCCGGTCAGACAACCGCTGGTTCAACCTGTCTTTCGACTTTTCCATCGCTTTCTCCGCGGATTCCAAAGCGTCCGTCAGCCGTTTCTCCTCCTGGCCCGTATCCTTTTCCTGGAATTGCTCCCGGCGAGACGAGAGAATGGTTTCGCGTTCCTCAGCGTTCTCTTTCAGGACCGTTTGCTTCTCGGCAATTTCTGATTCCCGCGTGTTTATCGTTTCCTTCAAATTCGAGATTTCCGCGGCAATTCGCGATTGGTTCGAAGTTAGCGTCTCCCTTCGCTGTTTCCTCTCGGTCCAGCGTTGTCTCCTTGTGTCCAGCGTTTCCAAAACCGAATCGGCGCTTTCCGGTGAAATATCCGAAAATCCGTATGGGGTCAGACTCTCGATGAGTTTCAGACTTGTTTCGCCGTAATCGCCTTCTCTTTCCGCAAGCGCTTCGGTAGTTTGATCGGAGGTCTGTTTGCTCAGGCTCTCCTCTTGAGCGGCAGCGCTTAAATCTTTCTCCGCTTTCCGGATACCCTCCGAAAGGCTTTCCACAATCTTCCGCCGGGCCTCGGAGCGCTTTTCTTCGGATTCGAGTTCACGTATTTCGGAAGCCAATCGGTCGATGATCGGGGCCGCTTCTTTCAGAACCGCGCCGATGACCGTCAGATTCTCTCGGGGATCCGTTTTTCGTTCTATGTCCAAATGTTGGTAAAGCGCGCCACACACGCCGGTATCGGCTTCCAATGCCTTCTTTTTCTCCGCGTTTTCGGCAATCAGGTGCGCTTTATTCGCTTCGATCGTTGCGATTTCCCGATTCAGCGCTTCTATTTTCCCTGATAATTCCCTGATCTCCCGCATCACGTTTTCGAGCTCGGCTTCTTCCAGATCCAGAACCGGGATGTTCCCATCCGCATAGGGGTGTTCCAAAGCGCCGCATAGCGGACAAGGAACGTTGTCTTCAAGCTTTTTCCGCTCGGATTCGAGATCGCGAACGCGGCGCATCCGCTCGATCAGTCGTTTTAACGCTTCCGCGCTTTGCTCGGCTTTTTCTTTGACATCGATGAATCGACGCAAGGCTTTTTGGTTATCGACGTATTCGCGGTCCCGTTCAGCTATCAAAGAGTCGATCTCGGCCAATCTTTCCGTAACCGCGATGATTCGTCCCAACGGGTCAATAAGCCGTTCCAACCAATTTTTCCGCGATTTCAGCCGATCCAGTTGGTTTCGCATCTCCTCAAGAGTCCGTCCGGCAAGTTTGGCTTGAATCAGCGCTTCCTGGTCCGATTCGGATTTTTTAGCCTGATCCAGTTGTCTGATCAGATCTTGCAGTTTCTCATACAGTTCTTGATGCCGTTTTTTGGCTGCGGCCCGCCGATCTTGGGTTTGAACAAGCATTTCGCGGAGAAGCCGGATTTTTTCGGCGAGCGACTTGAACCCCGCCACGGACTGACGGATCGCGATGAGCGTCTCTCCCAACCGTTCTTCGTTTCGATTTGCCGAAAGCCATTGGTCCAGCCTTTCTCCTTCCTCTTGGCAGGACTGCCATTCTTCCGCCTTTTGTTTTCGGGTGTCGGCAAGCTGACGGGAAATCCCGAGCAACCGTTGAACCTCTTTTGCGAACGTGTCGATCCGACGATCCGCTTCGATGATGCGAAGGTCCAACCCCTTGATCCCCGCGATGAGACGCAATCCCCGTTCTTTCTCCTCTTTCGCCTGATTCAAGCTGTCTTGCCGTTCTCGCGTTTCTTGTTCCGCTTCCCGAACCTTGACCTCCAATTCGGAACAAGAGCGCCGGTAGCGTTCCGACTGATTTGAATCCTCTTCCTGCTGAGCCCTTAACGTTTTCAATACCTCAAGTCCGCCTTGCAGAGGCAGCGCTCGGTTTGCGCGCTCGAGCCGGAGTCGGTCAGATTCAAAGGCGTCGGCCTCCGAGAGAATCGACCGGAGTTGCTCCTCTGATTCTCTCTGCTGAAGCTCGAGGGTTCGGATGCCGTCCCACCACGCGATCTTTCCGACGATCGCCACGATGGTCGCCTTTAAGGCGGCGCTTTCTCTTTTTCCCGACGCCAATTGGTCGGAAACCTCTTTCTCTTCTTCGGGGGATAGCGCCCGGATTCCCTGGCAAGCCGCCCGAAGCGTTTCCAGTTTTTGCCGTTCTAAAACCCGTCGCTCGTGAACCGCCACCGAGATTTCGCTGTAGATTTCGGTCCCCGTAATCTGTTCCAGGATCGGGGCCCGTTCTGCCGGCGTCGCTTTTAGGAAGGTCGTGAACTCTCCCTGCGCAAGCAGCATCGAGCGCGTGAACCGGTCGAAGTCCATGCCGGTCTGATGCTCCGCCAGCTTTGCGACCTCGGATATCTTGGTTTCAAGGACTTTTCCGGTATCGGCTTCCGCGATCTCCCGCCGGGGTGGCTGCAGCGCTCCGTCGGGCGCCTTTCGGGCGCGATGTTGTCCCCAGTAGGAGCGATACCGATGCTTGCAACCGTTTTTTTCGACCTCGTAGGTTACTTCGGAGAAGCATTCCGATTGTTGTTTGGACATGATTTCATTGCTGCTGTCGGTAATCGCCTTCAATCGGGGAGTTCGGCCATACAACGCGAGACACAGCGCGTCGAGGAGAGTACTCTTCCCCGCGCCGGTCGGCCCTGTTATCGCGAAAATACCGTCGACCCGGTATGGGGTGGCCGTTAGATCGATTTCCCACTCACCCGCCAGCGAGTTCAGGTTCTTAAAATGGATGGTTAAAACTCTCATCTCCTCCCCCTCTTCTCATTCCGCGAAGAGATCGGCTTCTTTGATCTCTCGAAGAATCTCCTGGTAAGCCGTTATGAGCGCGCTTCTCCGTTCCAGTGGGATATCTTCGGCATTCATCCGCTCTTCAAAAACCTGTTCCGGACTGAGTTCTTCGAGCGTCACCGCGCCTTGTCGGTCGGATAGAGAACGTTCGATCATCGAAAGGTTCCGCTTTCGCAATACTTCGACCCGACTCCCCGCAACCATCTCGTCGATCGCGGATGAGACTGTATCAGCCCTCTCAGCGCCTTGATAGAAAACTTCGACCCAGACGGAAGTATCCAACGCCTTGAGCTTTTCCAGCGCGTCCCGGATACGGCTCAAATCGCCGGCCACCCGTTCGAGTTTCTGAAAAACGGGAACCGGCAGGCCCGTGACCTTCGCTTCCCGGTTTTGGAAAGTTACGAGAAAGACCGACTTCTGTTGCCCTGCCTCCCCGAATCCCATGGGCAAAGGCGAACCGGAGTACCGGCGGGTTTCATCGCCGCCGACCATTTGCGCGATATGAAGGTGGCCGAGCGCTAAATAGTCGATCGAATCCGGAAAGATCGTCCGGTCGACCCGGGCCAGCGAACCGATGTAAAGTTCGCGGACCCCGTCCCCTTCGATCGTCTTCCCGCCTGAAGCGAACAGATGGCCGGTGACCAGGAGCGGCAGATCGGAATCGATGGCCACCCGCTGATCGTCTGCGTATTCACAGAGACGGCGGTAGTGATCCCGAATCCCCCGAACCATATTCTCTTCTTTTTCTTGCAGGGTCTCCCCGCTTTCAGAAAGCCGAATATCCTTATCTCGTAAAAAAGGGGCGGCGCCGACGAGAATCTGCGGGTGGCCGTTGATGTCTTTGAGAACGAGGACCTCTTCCGAGATCGGCTCTCTGAGGGATCCAACCACGTGAACGTCCAAAAAACGCAACAGTTCGCGAGGCGCGTCTAAAAACGTGGGAGAGTCGTGGTTGCCCCCGATGAGGACTACGTGACGGCAATGGGTCTTTCGCAATTCGTTCAAAAAGCGGTAGTACAAGGTTTGCGCCCGATGGCTGGGCATCGTCGTGTCGAAGATATCGCCCGCTACGACCAACACATCGACGCCCTGATCTTGAATCCGCTGCAATAGCCAATTCAGAAAGGCTTCGTGCTCCTCGAGCCGCTTTTTTTCGTACAGCATCCTCCCCAGATGCCAGTCGGAGGTATGCAAAACCGTGATAGATTTCTCTTTTAGGGTAGGGTTCTCTGTTTCGATCATAGGATGCGCTCCTCAGAAGCGCGACCGACCCCAAGCAGGGACGGCCGCGGCGGAATTGTTTCGTTTTAGCGGTTGACAGGGGCTGCCATAAGCGGTTATAGAGCGAAAACCCTTTCCGTCGGCAAAAGGATAACGCCCGCCGCAGCGAGCTGCGCGTTGACCCGATCGATCAACGCCTGGCCCTCCCGATTGTAATGGCTGTGCGCGTCTTGGGCTAAATACACGGTAAACCCCAAATTTTCCGCCTCCAGGCAGGCCGCCTTCACACACCCGTGCGTAACTAATCCGGTTACCACGATGCTTTTTATTCCCAACTCTCGGACTTTCTCCAAAATCGCCTTTTCTTTTAGGCGCTGCCGACCGTCTTCTCCATGAACCAATCCGTCTCTTGGCTCCGGATATCCGGATGGATTTGCCATTGCGGGCTGCCTTTGATCAGAAACCCATCGTTGGCGTGCCGGATGAAAAAAACCGGTAATCCGGCAGAGTGAAAATGATCGATCAACGCGTTGACATTTTTTAAAAATGCCGCCTCCTTGTAAACCTTTGTCGATTTTTGAAACAACCCCACCTGAACGTCGATCACGAACAAAGCGGTTTGTCGATCCATTTTCTCACCTCTGAGAGTTATCGGGCAGTTGACTCCGGAAGCCGTCGGATGAGTCTCTTGTAAGGATTATACCAGAAAGGAGAGGATGAAAGAGAAGTTTGCGCAATGACCGACGCCACCTCCGCGCTCGCTATGATCCTTGCTTAACGCCAGCTAAAACGGAAATCCAAACGAGTTTAACAGACGGTTGCTTAAACCGCGAATCCGTTTTCCTACACGTTAGAAGCTTCGTCACGTCCTCTCTCTTGACTTATCTAAGGTCGATCTGGTAGAATAACGCGAATGATTTGCGCAAATCGTTTGCGCGGGAGGAGTAGCGTGAAAAGGCTTTCGGAGTTGCGTCTCAATATCCTAAGCATCTTGGAAGAATCGGAAATCCCGATGACCGTCGAGCAAATCCGGGAACGTCTCAGCTTGAAACCGAATCTTTCGAGTATTTACCGCTCATTGCTTTTCCTTGAGGAAAACGGAAAAGCGCTCTCTTTATCGTTTGGGACTCCGGTTCGTTTCTATTGTTCCTACAGCGAACACCCGGCGCATTATCTCTATTGCAAGCGTTGTCAGTCGATCCAAGTCTTCCACGTTTGTTTCGCCCGAGAAATACAAGAAAAATTGGAGCTTGAAAACAATTTCGCGATCACGGATCATGTCTTCTATTTCACCGGTTACTGCCAACGATGCCGGTAAGGTCGCAAAAAAGAGAACCGGCGGGCCTGCGCAGGTTGGAGCGCCACAGCGACTGTACGATCGCAAAAGTCGGCCGACTTCGCGGGTTTACCAAAGTCGGCGCCCAGTTCGCTTCGGAGGAGGCGTAATACATAACGCTGTTCTTCAAGCGACGCTGTTCTTCAAGCG
>CAZMHO010000024.1:7055-14141 GCA_964566085.1 uncultured Thermotogaceae bacterium
AAAAGACCGGATATCGGTAAAAAGGGAGGTTAGAATATGAAGAAAGGTGTTTTTATCTGTATCATCGTCCTGTTTTTGGCCGTTTTGGCTTCCGCTGCTCTTCCAGCGTACCCCGCTGTACGGATCGCCGTTACCATACAACCTTATTATTTAATGCTTGATGAGCTAAGAACAGGAAACGTGGAAGTGCGAAGACTGATCGACGCGTCTCAGAATCCCCATACCTTTTCACCCACAGTCCAGCAGGCGAAATTGCTTTATGATTCGGATATCGTCCTTTATAACGGGTTGCATCTCGAAAGTTACCTTGAATCGACCCTCGTGTCGATAAAAAACGGCGGGAAGACGGTCATCGCCGTAAGTGATTTTTTGTCCCGCGACCGTTTGTTGGCCGGGCGCCATCACCACGACGAAGACCTGGAGCATGGGACTACCCCGGAAACCCAGCCAGAAGATTCGCATGAAGAGGAACCCGGTTCGGTCGAGCATCCCTCTGATTTTAACCCCCATATCTGGCTAGATCCGGTGTTTTTGAGCGTGGCGATTATCCCGGGTTTGAGAGACCTGCTCATCTCCGTTGACCCGGGCAACCAAGCGCATTATCTCTCGAAAAGCCAGCAGATGATCGCATCGATCGACAAATTGCAACTGGAAATGAACACCTATCTATCGGCATACTCCGGCAAAACGGTTTTAATGTCTCACCCGAGTTTTGCTTACTTTTTTGAGCGTTACGGGCTGAAACTCGATTCTATCTTTGAAGGAGAAGGCGATGAACCTTCCGTAAGCGAAATGAAAGAGATGATCGACAGCCTTAAAGAAAAGAAGATCATCGCTTTGTTTATGGAACCGCAGCAGCCTCGGCGATACGTCGAAATCTTGTCAAAAGAAGGAAAGATCGGGATCGGAACCTTGGATCCCCTCGGTTGGAGTGCCTCCTCAATCGTCGAGCTATTGATGTCGAATTTCGAGGAAATAAAACGCGTGTTCCCGTAAACTGCGAAAATGGGTGTAAAAACGGGTACTGCTCCGGTATTGGAAGTATCTCACGTCTCTTACGAAAAAAGCGGCCACACTATTCTCAACGATATCTCGTTTTCGGTTCGGGAAGGCGAATTCGCCGGGATCATCGGACCGAACGGCGCCGGGAAGTCGACGCTCCTGCAGATCATCGTAGGCGAGATAAAACACGATACGGGAACGGTCCAATTTTCGGGCCGGCATTCCCACCCCGCTCGGCATTCCCACCCCGCTCGGCATTCCCACCCCGCTAAGGTCGGGTACGTGCCGCAACGAAAGGATTTCCAGAGAGATTTCCCAATAAAGGCTCGGGAAGTTGTCGCGATGGGCCTTTATCAGCGACGGGGAATGTCCCGGTTTTTTTCCCGTGAAGATTGGAAAGAGTGCCGGCAGTTGTTAGAGCGGGTTGGAATCGGGGAACTGTCTGAGGAATCGGTCGCGTTTTTTTCGGGCGGGGAGTATCAGCGTTTAATGCTGGCGCGGGCGATCGCCTATCATCCCGACCTTCTCATCCTTGACGAGCCGGAGGCCGGTGTGGACGAGATGGGAAAGGCTTCTTTTTATGAACTGCTGGCGCAATGGCGGAAAGAAAGGCAACGCGCCGTATTGCTGGTCAGTCACGATATCGGGCTGGTCCTAAACTCTTGCGATACGATCATGTGCCTCAATCGGTCGCTGCACTGTCATAAAGACTCCGCCACCGTGTCTTCCGAAGATCTTCGAAGCGTCTATACCGAAGACTTCGACATCCTGATCAAAGGAACCCGCCATTTCGAGAAGGAGCATTTACGATGAAGGGCTTTTTTGCCGATCTGATACAGTATCACTTCCTATTTCTCGCGTTTCTGGCTTCTCTTTTTGTCGGCGTGCTGAGCGGGGTGCTTTCTCCGATCATTATTAGCCGAAAGATCGAATTTATTAGCGACGGCGTGGCGCACGCAACCTTTGCGGGCGTCGCTTTCGCCTTCCTAATAGGCGTGAGCACCTTGCCCGTCGCGGTTCTCGCCGCTATTCTCTTTGCTTTTGCGGTCAGCTTTTTCAGCAGAAAACGGAAAGCCTCCGAGAACAACATGATCGGAATCTTCCTTCCGTTGTTTATGGCGCTTGGAATCCTTTTCGTCTCTCTCACAAGAGGCTACGTACCGGATATGATGGGCTTCTTGTTCGGGAATATCCTCCTGATTTCGGAAATCGATCTTTGGTTCTTGTTGATCGTCTTGGTCACAGTCACCTGTTTTGTCTCGCTCTTTTTTTGGGAAATACAATTCTATGCTTTCGATGAAGGAATGGCCAAACACTACGGTGTGCCGGTTGGCTTCATCCATTATTTTACGTTGCTGTGTCTTTCGCTCAGCGTGGTCGCTTCCGTAAAGATCGCCGGGGTTATCCTCGTGAACGCGTTCCTGATAACCCCCGGCGTTACGGCCAGATTCGTGGCGAAGTCTTTTAAGCAGATGATCGTATACTCTGTTTTGCTAAGCCTTTTTGCGTGCTATTTCGGGTTGTATTTGGGCTATCGCCTGAATGCGCCCCCAGGGACGACCATGGTCTTCACGCTGTTCGGAGAATTTTTGTTGTTTTACCTATCCAAACCACGGAAAAAACGAGCGCATCCAAAACAATAACACGGAAATCCTTTACGGGCTTGACCGGAGCCGCTCTACGCGCGCAAGATACGGCTACTTGTCGAACACCGTCTTGTGAAGCCGCGTATCCTGATGGATCAGCCTTCCCTCCACTGAAACGGTATAGAGTTTCCCGTCCCAAGAAAAGTCCCAACGTTTTCCGTCGATGAGGACCCCCTTCACTTCGTAAGCGCAGTCGAAGGGGAAGGGATCGACTTCTATATGCGTCTCGCCGATCGTCAACCCGATCATGTACCGGAAGTAAAGGTCCACGACCCAGGAGTGTTGGTAATCGTCTACCCCGCGATACACCGAGGCCTTCCCGTTGAAGGGGTTATAATGCTCGAAGCAGTTCGGGCGCTCGACGTCCGGCATTCCCACCCCGCTCGGCATTCCCATCCCGCTCGGCATTCCCATCCCGCTACTTTCATAGAACATCATCCCGACAAACTTCTTGATGAATTCGACTGTTTTCGCTCGTAGTTCCTTATCCGAAAACCGTCTGGCGGAGAACCCCAAGGCATCCGCGATGTGGCTGTTCGTCATCGGCCAGACTCTGCCGTTCCAGGGGCAGTTGTGCCGCTTTCCTTTCCATTGCGCCCACGGGTCGAAGTACAGGTCTCCCACTGCCGTCGCCGGCACGGGATAGGGCGTCCAGAATTCCTTCTCATTCAACAGATGCGTTTTCAACCCCGCGAGGTGCTTTTCAGAGACGATATCGGTCATATAGGGGTAGAAACAGACGGCGGCTTTGATCTTCGTTCGAGAAAAATCCTTCGGATTCACGTCATAGAACATCCCGTCTTCTTCATCCCACATCTTGCTCAATACCGCTTCGCGAGTCTTTTCCGCTCCGGCTTTCCAGCGCGCGGCATCTTCGCTTTTACCGATCTTGTCCGCCACCCACATCAGGGCTTTTTTCAAATTGTAGATATAGACCGTCGCGTCGACTCCTTTCAACCGGATGTTGTTGATCCACCCGTATCGGTCCGCCATCTCATCCACTGCCTGGTATCGGCTCATAAACTCCTGCCCGGTTTCGAACTGGTCGACCACATCGTATAGTCCGCTGTTTTCACGGTCTCTTATCTCGTCGAAAAACAGGGCATACCTTTTCAACCCTTCATATACGCTTTTCAGGTATTCGATATTGGGATGAGTCGCTTGCGCTTCTTGCAGAGCGCGCCCCCAGTCCGCATGATAAAAACCGTTTTCCTGTACGCCGTTCTGATAGATGTGCCCGACGAAAGAGCCGTCCGCACGCTGATGATCGATAAAGTTCTTCAGACTCCCCTGCGCAATCGCGTCCTCTTTCATCCATCGCGTTTCCAACATATGGCACTGCGCGCTGTAGGTGATAAAGACCCTGAAGTACTCCAGCCCTTCAGCCACGGCAGGATAGCGCATCTTTCCGTCTTCTACGTCGATGGTAAACAACCGCAGTCCGTACCATCGATACCAGTAGTATTTTTCCAACTTCGGATCCGAGCAAGAAAAATCGGGAACCGAACGGAAGTAGTCCTCCCAGTTCGTTTTCGATTCTGCCACGATATTTCGCGCCATCGAATCATGGAGCGTCTTTTCCACCACTTCGGCGCTGCTGCCCATCGCCATCCCGCACAGGAAGGTCTCCGTTTGGCCGGGCAAGAGCGTCAGGGGGGCTTCGATTCCCATGTAGAGCAACCCGTTCAGTGAGATCCCGTCTGTGGACTCTTCGTTTAACAACCCATCGGGCGACAGTTTTTCATAAAAGGGGGTGAGTCTCCAATTCGGTAGGTTCGCGGTAACTTCGGAGAAAGAAACGTTGGCGCTGCGCCCGTTTTGAAGCATGAGTCCCGCATAAGCCGTCACCGGTTTGCGGGTCCCTTTCACCAAACGCTTCTTATACACGATAGGGTTGCCGCGGCGGATCAGCTGCGTGTCTTCCAAAGACCCGTCTTCGTTCCGCTTTTGCGCCGTCCATAAAACCGTTTGCAGCGAAAGGGGCTTATCCGTTTGGTTGGTTAGCGTCACTTTAATACCCAAGAAATCCTTCGGGGTCAGCGTCTTCTCTTCCTTCAGCGTCAAGTCGCCAGTTTCGTATTCACAAGTCCAACATGCGGGCGTCCATTCCCGTTTGGTTTGCCGCCATTCATAGGAGACGCCGGCGTTCAGGATATCGTAGGTGAAGCCGGGATCCACCCGTAAATCATAATACCCCGCATTGTCCCAAAGACCGGGATGATGGAGAAAACTCGGAAACGGAGGGGTCCAGATAAGCTTTTTCCCGCCGCCGATATACCACTTGTCAGAACGCTTCAAAAACGTGCAGATACTTCTTTCCATTGGTTTTGATTCCCTCCTGTCCTATCCTTCTATTTCGATCGTATGCGGATAATATTCATTTTCTGCAAACGGCATTCCCACCCCGTTCGGCATTCCCACCCCGCTCGGCATTCCCACCCCGCTCGGCATTCCCACCCCGCTGCCTTCCGCCCGACAATACAAACGCCCTTCGCGATAGATCGCGCCTTTCACGCAGTACCTTTCCCCGATAAACCCATCCAATGTAACTTCCTTATTCCCGGGCGCTTCGATTTCAATTGCCCACCGGCCGTTTCGCTTCTCCCACCCGATGATTCTCGGCAACCGGCTCGGTTCTTGTTCAACGAATACCGGAACCACCGCTTTGAGTTCGAACGGCAATTGATAGGCGATGGCGATCTCCATTATATCGGAAAGCGTCTCTGTTGGAAGTTTTATTTGAGCGGATTGGATCCCGACTACGATATCCGGAGCGTCGTAACACGTCTGGTATCGGTAGCGTTTTTCGTATTCCGCAGGGTATTCCGAGGTTTCCGATCTTAATCGGCAAACCGTGATCTCTACATTTTCCGCTTGTTTCGGAATAAACGGCTGAAAGGTAAGAGAGGGCCGAGCGGTGTGGGAATGCCGGTTTCGGAGCGATCGCAACCGGTACCGTTGGCGGACGATGACGCTTTCTCCGATTTCCTGGTTTCTTTCGTAATCCATCGATATCTCGTTTATTCCGAACTTCAGACGCGAAACGGAAAATCGGGAGAGGTTGGCCGGTATCTGCGGAGAAAGGAGGGCCGATTCTTTCAATGCGTCGGGAGAAAACCCGATCAAACCTTCGATCCAAGGTTGCACAGCCATGCTCTCGGACCATGCTTGATGCGGGCAAACGCCGGACGAACGGTAGACCTCTCCATGCAGTACTTCGTGGATGGTTCCTTTTGCGAAATACTCGGAATCCGCCAAATTTGCGCAAACGTGTGTAAAGCCACTTAATGTCGCGCCGGCAGCGAATTCCGCCAAAGAAGCCCAGCCGGTAAACAGAGGCCACACCGATCCTTCATGGTAACCGGCAGGATTGTACATGCCGCTGCTCTTTCCGATAATCCGAACTCCCCAATCCGTAGAGTAATCCGAACCGGCGAAGTCGCGAACATGTTCTATGGTCGTCGTTCGGCATAAGGCGCGCAGATAAACCCCAACCGCCGGCATAACCGTAAAATAGTTGAGAGGGCGCCCCTCCTGATCGATCCCGATCGCATAGCGTCGTTTCTCCGGATGGAATAAACTGGGGAGTTTCTTTTCGACGCCTTCGCGCCACAGTTCTAAAGAAACGGACGCGTCCGGGCATTCCCCTGTTTCCGCGAGCAGCTCGCCCAACTCCCGGAGAACGGCGAGCCATATCGTGTTCAAATATAAACTGGCATGGGATACATAGAGTTTCCCGCCTTCCACCCACCCATGGCCCGCGATGGTATTCTCGATAAATCCGTCGTGGTCTGTATCCGTCGTTGCGCAGTATTCAAGCGCTTTAACGAGATTATCCCGATACCGTCGGAACCAGTCGAGATCACCCGTTTGCCGAATATAACGAACGGCCGTTAAAATGAAGAGCGGCGTCGAATCGGCTGCATCGAAATGTGCGACGCCGCTGCTGGAGAGTTCGTGGAAAATCTTGCCGGACAACTCCTGATACCGCATCAGCAGCTCCAGGTTTTCCCGTACTGTCTCTGAATCGCCCCAACCGAGCATCCCCAGAGAAACCCATTCGCTATCTCGGCCAAAGTACCAGGCGTAGCCTGGACGAGCCCGATTCCAGCCCGGACGGCTATTGGCGTATCCGGCCATCAAACCGGCGCCGATCCCGGGGGTACAAACCCGGAATTTATAGGCGGCGATTTTCGCGCGTTCGATTTGCCGATCCAAAACGGGACAGTCGGTTCGGATACGAACCGTTCGATCGAGATAGTCTCGGTAAACCGCCTCCGCGCGCCGCAGCTCTTCATCCAGCGATACCTCCTTCGGAGACTCTTCTTCCCCGATACTCGCGCCGATCACCAAAGATAGACTTTCCGCTGCATTCACGCAGAGGACCCCTTTGAGGGCGTTATCCTCCGGAGCTGTTTGGATATCGGCAGAGTGATTC
>CAZMHO010000024.1:14151-24890 GCA_964566085.1 uncultured Thermotogaceae bacterium
TTTAACCAGGCGCGGCATCTCCCTTCCTCCGTCCGAAAGGATATGCAACCCGTTTCAGGTTCTTTACAGAAGTATTTTTTCCCGTCATAGTCATCATCCATCGGCCAGGAGATTCTCAAGTCTGTCTCAAAACGGAAGGCGACGCTGTGAGACGCGCTATCCAGAAAATCGATTTGCAGAAACGCGCAGGGTTTGTCACAGCTTGCGAAGAGGGTTACCGCTTCGGATGACGTTTCAAACCGTATAAAGGCCGGTTCGATAATGGTTTGTATGAGGTTTTCCGAAAGGTTTTTTCCGTCGATTTCGATGTCGAGCCGGTTGAGAATGCGGTAAGGATGCGCCCATACCTCCTGAACGCTGCCGGTATCGCGCGCGTTCACCAAAATGCGGCTCCCCGATGTATTCGCGTAGTTGCCTAAACGGACTTTTGGCAAGGTGATACGCAGAGGAGAAGGGGCGGGGTGGAAATGCCGGGCGGCGCGTTCTTCCGTAAAACCTCGGGAGATTGGGGCCCAAAAGGAAACGGGCGTTTCGGATTCGCGGCGCATATAGGTGTCGATGTTGCGGCGGAACTGGTCTGTCATCAACGCATAGGGCCCATGACGCTGATTTTCCGGATAGAGAAATCCCCCGATGCAAAGGATGTTTTCTTTCTCGTACTCCCAAAGGATCGGCCGATGTCGAAGATAATCGATGAATCGTTTTTCGACGGCGATGATTTTCGCGTTTTCTCCGCAATACAAAGTCACCTCTCCATACGGTGGCGGCAGGAGGTCTAACACCAGGGAATAGAACCCTCCGTATAGGCGGGCAAAGACCGGGTGATCCCGATAGCTTTGGAATCCTCGTTTATCCCAAGGCCCGGGAGTTTTCTCGATGCGTTCGACCCGAATGCCTGAAGGCGATTCGATTCCGAGCTCGGTCAGGAGTGACAATCCCCGCCCGCACAGAACGACGGGGCGATCGCCCAAGCTTTGACGCATCTCCTCTTTAGAATCTGGCGTTGGCTCCCAAATCCAGAGCGCGCCGTTTTTTTCCGACTCGCGTTTTCCCATAAGCGATTCCCCCTATCGGTCGTAACCGGCAGTCATCTTGATTCCTTGAACGATCCACTTCTGAGCGAAGAGGTAAACCAATATCATCGGAATGGAAGACAGAGTCGCGGCAGCCAATTGAGCGGGGATATTCGTGATGTATTGGGAAGAGAACATCGCGACCCCGACCTCGATCACGCGCATCTCTTTGCTTCGTGTCACGATCAGCGGCCAAAAAAAGGAGCGCCACATACTCAGGAAAGTAAAGGTACCGACCGTCGCAAGAACAGGTTTACAAAGCGGAAGGATGAGTTTCCAAAAAATCTGCCACCGGTTGGCGCCATCGATTCTACCGGCATCTTCGAGGCTGGAAGGCAAACTGAGCATATATTGCCTCATCAGAAACAGCCCCCAGATATTCCCTAAGGACGGAACGATCAGCGCCATGAACGTATCCACCCAACCCAAAGAATGCAAAATGATAAATCCTGGGATGAGGGTGACGACCCCTGGGAGCATCATAAAAACGATAAACAGCTTGAACATGAAATCGCGACCAGGAAACTTCATCCTTGCCAGAGCATAACCGCCCATCGCCACGAGCAGGAGTTGTCCAACCAGCACGGCAACGGTAGTGAAAAGCGTATTAAAGATATACCGTCCCCAGGGTTGCGCCTGCCACATCTCGATGTAGTTGCTCCAGCGCAAGAGAGTGGGGACGAATTTCGGAGGCAATTGGTACATCTCGAATTCTGCCATGAGCGAAAGGGCAATCATCAGGATATAGGGTAAAAGCGTCGAAGCGGCCAGCAGAAAAAGCAAGGCATAGATCAGAATTTGCATTATCACAGACACGCTGCTTTTTATGTTTCGTTGAGTCATCTTCCGCCTCCCAAGACCTAAAAGTACGCCTGCCAACTATCTTTTCCGTACAGTTTGAACTCAAAGTAGGTTAAGACCATCAACAGTAAAAATAAAATCCACGACTGCGCCGCGGCGTAACCCATGCGCATCTCCGTCCAAGCCGCCTTCCAAATATGATAGAAAACGACATCCGTGGACCGTAAAGGTCCGCCTTGTGTCAGAACATAAACGGGAGTGAACACCTGAAAAGAACCGATGATACTGGTGACGAGAACGAATAGCGTGGTCGGTTTCAACAGGGGCAAAGTGATGTGCCGAAAGACCTTGTACTTCCCGGCGCCATCGACTTTAGCCGCATCGTAAAAATCGATGGGGATTCCCTGCAGTCCTGCCAGGAAGATGAGCAGTTGACTTCCGATCGCCTGCCAGATGCTGATGATCATGATCGAAAGCAGGGCAAACTGGGGTGAATCAAGCCATGCGACTTTTTCGATGCCAAACCAGCCCAGGATATAGTTTAAGATTCCAAAATCCCGATTGAAGATCCACCGCCAAACGATCGTTGTCGCGACGCCGGCAGTCACCACCGGCAGGTAATAGAGGACGCGAAGCGCGATTGCCACTTTTCCGGCGCGGTTTACGGCCATCGCCAGCAAAAGCGAGAACAGCATGCCGATCGGGACATAGAGCGAGTAGACCGCCGTATTTTTCAAGGCATTCCAAAAGTTGCCGTCTCGAAAGAGTTCAATGAAGTTATCAAGCCCAACAAACGGTTTTGCGGGATCGACCACGCTCCATCTGCGAAAGGCCAAGAAAAGGGAAAACCCTAACGGCCCTGCCGCCCACCAGATTAAATGAGCCAGCGCGGGAGCGAGGAACAGGTACCCCAAAAACGTATTGCGAACCAACAATCGGTCGTAAAGATGAACCGTGAGGAATCCGAAAGCGAGCGTAACGACCAAAAAGGCGAAAAAGAGGATGACGCCCAGAAACTGAACCGAAAGGATTTCGTTGTTCACCAACGTGTCTGAGTGGAAACCCTGCCATTCGAATCCGCGGGCGACAAAACGGGTATACGTATAGCCGATCCTATCGATTTCGGCTTTTCCGACTTCGATACCCTCTGCGAGCGCGGTGCGCCGGAACGGAGAGATCAATCTGGATAACCGTGCTGAGAGCGTGGTTATCGGTTTGGTATCCGGTTTGCTTTCGATGGGAAGAACACGATAATCATCCCGGGTTCTTTTTTTAATCTCTTCGATGACCTCTTTCGGATCTTGCCGCGCCGTATCGAAAACGGATGAGATATCCTGGAACAACACACGGCTGCCCTTAAGCGCGGATTCGGACTCATACCCTCCTAAAAGAGCGGGAAGGAAAAGGAATGACCCGTACAGAATGCCGACAAGAACCGGAATAAAGGCGAATATTGAATAGGCAACATAAATTTTGTTCACTCGAATGGCGGTATCGGAATCTCTCTTTCGTCTAATTTGTAAAAGAAAAAACGGCGCGACGATACAAGACAAAAGCGATCCAATCCAAACGAACCAGGCAATTCGATCAGAACCCGCTTGCCAAAAAGACATGGGAGTGATTTGAACAAGAAACCCTTTCACATCCCAATGTTCTGCGTCATAAAGGGCAATCGCGGTGAACATCGCTGTAGAACCTTGGTAAGGAAGGAGTGTTGCAGCGGGGCGTTGGCTATCGGTCGCGATTTTGAACAATTGACGAAATTTTCCTTCGAAGTCCTTTGGGTAAACGGGTTCGGAAACAGGTGGAACCGCGACGGGAACGAACTGCTCGTCGTTGCCGTAGTAGAACCAGAAATCGCGCGCCAAGAGGGATTCGAGACCGTTCAGATAAAAGGGAAGAACATCCCGTCCCACCAAAATGGCAGAACCATCGGCTAAGAGACTAACGGTTTGAATATGAAGCGCGAGCATATCAAAGCTATATTCAGACAAAGCGCTTCCGTCGGAATAGCGCATCGTCTCGAAAAAGGAGGAATTTTCGAATCCTTCCGGAATTCTTTTCCCCTTCGCCGCGATCCGCTGCCCGTCAAAGTCGTAAAGACAGACATAAAGGCATGTGTCCCCGAAGTTAGCGGCGATAAGCTCCACACTCTCTTGAGCCAAATTGCCCGAATCTATCGAGAGGGTTTCGATGATGTTGTCCAACTGAACATTCGATTGACTCATCAATAACTGCAGACTGTTTTCGGCATATACAAGCGTATTTTTCTCATTTTGAGTAACGGTGGACATCCATGCCGAGGAAGCGGAACGATACCATCCCCAGAACCCGAAGATAAGGGTAAGGATAGCAATAAGGCACACAGTCCACATTTTTCCCGGGGTTTTCAAATTCAGACCTCCGTTTCTTCAATAATGTAATTTAGTCGGGCGACACGATCGGTGGCAACAAAAAAGCGGAAGCCGAGAGCGTGGATGCGCCCGCGGCTTCCGAAAACCCGTTAGTTCTCGCCTTTTTCTATGGCCTTGTCCATCTCCGCCGCCATCCAATCGAGAACGGCTTTTAGAGACTCACCGCCTACGTTGATCTTATCGAAGGCTTCGGCCCAAAGGTCTTCAAACTTCGGACGATAGAACTTCGTTTGGGAACCCACCGGAACGCGCGCATAATCGAGCATGCTTATAAAAGCGGCATCGAGGGGATCGTTTTCGCCCTGCAAGTGGGCTACCGCTTGGTTCGACGAAATCGCGAGACTTCCTTCCAAGCAGCGTTTCCGTTGCGCATAGTCGCTTGAAAGGAAGGCGGCTAACATAACGGCGCCTCGTTTGTCCTGGACATTCGAGGGAACAGACCAGCCGGAGACGTAAGAAACCGTATCCTTTTTGTTGATATCGGCAAACGGAAGAGAAGCGATACCGACCTGCAAGTCCAATCCTTTCTTGATCTGCCCTTTAATGGAAACATTAAACCAACGTCCGGTCAGGATCATACCGACTTTCCCCGTGTAGAACAGCGCGGAGTTTCCTCCCAAAGCGGAAGCCTGCTGCGGTGTCGGCGCATAACCCTGTTTTAGAAGATCGAGGTAAGTCTGGTAGGTTTTCAGGTTGACCTCGCTATTGAGATATCCGGCGGTATGGGAAAAGTCGGGACTGAATACTTCTCCTCCGCCGGCCCACAGAAGCGGGACGACGATTCCAACCCAAGATGGGAAAGCGAAGCCCCACGTATCGTTCTTCCCGTCGCCATCGAGGTCTTTTGACAACATTTTCGCGGTTTCCGCGAATTGTTCCAACGTCCAACCCTCTTCGCGCGGATACGGTACTCCCATCTCATCGAACATCTTCTTGTTGAAGAAAATACCCATCGGACTGGTGTCTTTCGGAATCGAGAAGATTTTCCGGTCGACTCGCGCAATGTCGATCAAGACCGGGAAGTATTCGTAGACGTTGCTACCGCTATAACCTTCTCTCGCCAGCCTGGAGAGAAAAGGCGCCAAGTCCGTCAAGAAATTCCCCTCGAAAAATTTCGGGATCATCTCCGCATCCAGCAGAATCACATCAGGCGGGGTTCCGGCCCCGATGTCCGTCAAAATTTTCTGGTAGTAATTGCCACTGGCCACTGCCTCATAAACAACTTCGTAATCGGGATTCAACCGATACCATATGGGGGATCGGTAACAACTACATCGAGTCTATATTACCCTGATGCCTATCGTTAGCGCAGCTCAATTTTACTCAGAGGAGGTTGGGGGGCTTTTCGGTCGGGGTAGAGCGACAAAACGATGGGGTGGCGACGGTAACGCATCAGGAAAATAAAAGAAAACACCGCGTTGAGGGCATAAAATGCGGTGCTGATTGAAAACAAAAGGTTATACCCGCTCAGGCTGTTCCCGATGATCATTCCGAACAACATTGCGGCAACGCCTCGGACGGAATTGTTCAAGAACGCGTTTACTCCGGCAAGGGTTGAGATTTTTTCCTTTGGGATAAACGAATTGATAATCGTCGTTAGAATCGGGGAAGCCGAGTTCATCAGGATGAACCGAAGCGTATAAAGGAGAACGAACAGGGCTGTTTGACGAACCGCGATGAGAGAAATCATCAGCGGAATAACGAGCATTTCCGACCAGAACCGGAACTGTAAGGGCCCGATACGGCGCGCAAAGACGTGTGAAAAGATGTTGCCCGCCGCCGTTCCTAACTGGGCGACAGAGAGAGCGATGCCGATTGCGGCGGAAGACAGGCCGAAGAGGTCTTTGAAGATCAGGTTTCCGAAGTGGATGAACAGACCGGCGCCGAAACCCACCGTCATCGTCGAGCAGTAGAATAGCGTCAGGATCGTTTTTTGCTCTTTATCGATCATCGAAAAATCCAAAACCTTTCGTATCCCGACTTTGAAGTCCGGAACCCTGATGCGCAAGAGCGGAATAAAGCTGAAACAGTAGAGCAGAACCGATAGATACAAAGCCTGTCGCAGTCCGAACCACTCGCCGAAGTATCCCCCGAGCAGGTTTCCTAAAACGCCGCTGGCCATCATCAAACCTATGTTGAGTCCGAAAACTTTGGCCCGGTTTCGATTTTCGGTCAAATAAACGATCATCGCCGAAACCACCGTTTGCGATAACACTCCGATACCCCCTCGCATAAACGAGATCAGGTTGAGTATCGCGGGATCCGGTATCAAAACCATGCCGATATTGAAAATCGGAAACAAAAACGCCGATAGGATCAACACTTTCTTTCTTCCAATCGTTTCGGCCAATATACTCATCGTGAAGCCGATGATCGCGCTTCCCCACAGCATAAAAGAGGTGATGCTTCCGATCTCCTGGTTGGTCAGGAGGTTCTCACGCAGATAAAGGTTGAACACAACAGAAAACATATCCCGAGTGAGGGAACTGATACTGGTGAACATTAACAACTCAACGATTCGCGCGCGCATCTTCAAATCCCTTCCATCACCTTAGTACGGTTAACAAACTATCAGCCGTATTATATGCCATTTAGGCTGATAAATCAATGAACGATCGCCAAAGCGCCCCGTTAGTCCCGAATTTTCGGCGAATATGGTAAAATAGGGCCGGTAATGACGATATTCCGATGAAGAAAAGAGGTGAGTGTTCATGGAATCAGCGAGTAATTCGGAAATTCCTTTGCGACCCCCATAGCAAGTCTGATGATAAAGGAGGCGATACCCGATGGTACGATTTTTTGCGCGTGAAACCGAGAAAGTTGTCGAGAAAAAAGGCTTTTCCCAGGATTGCATTATCCTCGTAGTGAATCCCACCAAAGATGAGACAAATATGATTTCCAGTCTGCTGAATTTTACACCCGATTTTATAAATGATGTACAAGATTTGGATGAGCGCGCCCGTATCGACTATGACGAAAAGGTGATACAGATCATCTTGAAAGTCCCTTACAAGGATGCACCAGATGAAAAACTGCTCTACAAAACGATTCCGTTGTGCATCTTGTTGGGTGAAAACTACATTCTGTTAGGCAGCAAATACCCGGTCGATTTTATCCAGGCGATGATCGAAGAGTCGAAGGTGAACCCCAAGAAGCGGAGCCGTATGATCTTTCAAATGATGTACAAGAACGCGATTTTGTTCTTAAACCACCTGAAGGAGATCAACAAAGTCTCCGATTCCATCGAGGAAAAGCTTCAGGAAGCGATGAAGAACAAGGAACTTGAGCAATTGATGTATCTTGAGAAAAGTCTGGTTTACTTTACAACCTCTCTGCGATCCAATGAAATCGTTATGGAAAGAGTGTTACGCGGCAATGTGTTCGAGATTTTCGATGAAGATCGCGAGTTGCTGGAAGATACGATTGTTGAAAACAAGCAGGCCCTGGAGATGGCGAACATTTACAGCAGCATTTTGTCCGGAATGATGGACGCGTACGCCTCCGTTATTTCGAACAACGTCAACTCGATCATGAAGGTCCTGACGATCGTAACGATCGTCCTTCAAATACCAGCGATCCTATCCAGTTTTTACGGCATGAATATCCCCTTGCCTTTCCAACAAGAAGGGGTGGTTTTCGTCTTTATTCTGGCATGGTCCGTCGTCATCGGCATGCTTATTTTATTGTGGTTCAAAAAGAAAAAATGGATATAGCGTCATCTCGGAATCGGTGAAAGGAGCTGTTACAATGCCCACTTTTCAAACTTTGTCCGTTCTGCCTACTTTGCCGGAACGTCTAAGATCGCTGAAGGACTTGGCTTACAGTTTTTGGAGCAGTTGGAACCCGGAGGTAGAGGCTTTGTTCCGGGGTTTAAACCCACGCCTTTGGAGCGCCGTTCAATACAATCCCGCCAAATTTTTGCGGTATATCAGTCAAAGAAGACTGGATGCGGCGGCGAAGAACCCGGAGTTTTTGAACGAATACGATCGCATCGTGTCGCTCTATGAGCATCACAGGGATGTGGCCTCTTTATGGTTCAACCAAACCTACGGCAAATCGGGAGCGGAGCGGGAATGCCAGAAGGAAGGTTTTCAGGTCGGCTATTTTTCTGCGGAGTTCGGATTGCACGAGTCTTTTCCGATGTACTCCGGCGGGTTGGGAATCCTGGCGGGCGACTTTATCAAATCCTGCAGCGATATGGGGATCCCGATCATCGCCGTCGGGCTGCTCTATAAAAACGGGTACTTTGAGCAGCATCTGAACCGCGAGGGATGGCAGGAGGCGCTCTACCATGAGTACTCCTTCTTGGACCTGCCCGTAGAAACCATTAAAAATGATTTCGGCGAAGAGATCAAGATCAACGTCGATTTTCCGAGTGGAACGGTCTTGGCTAAGGTATGGAAAGCCTCCGTGATGAATACGGCGCTGCTGTTGCTCGATACGGATTTGCCCGAAAACACGCCTGAAAATCGGGAGATCACCTCGAAGCTCTACGGCGGGGATCACGATATGCGGGTCCGCCAGGAGATAATCCTGGGTATCGGCGGGGTGCGGGCCTTACGCGCCTGCGGATATCACCCAACCGTTTGGCATATGAATGAGGGCCACTCGGTCTTTATGGCCCTCGAACGGATACGCGAATTGGTTGAAAAAGAAGGGATCGCCTTCCACCAAGCGATGGAAATCGTCAGAGCCTCGACGGTCTTCACAACCCATACGCCGGTTCCCGCGGGAAACGACGCTTTCCATTACAGTCTGATCGAAAAATACTTCTACGCCTACTGGTCTCGGATGAAAATATCCAAAGAAGCGTTTTTAGCTCTTGGGACCGCCCCTTACGAAGCGGGGCAGATGATGTTTAACCTCACGATCTTGGCGCTCAACGTCTGCGCTTGGAAAAACGGTGTGAGCCGATTGCACGGTCACGTATCCCGAAATCTTTGGAAGACCAACTGGACAGGCCTACCGACGAATGAAATTCCGATCACGCACGTCACCAACGGGATCCACACGGAGACCTGGATGAACCGAAACATCCGAGGCGTGTTGGACAAGTATCTTCCGGAATGGAAAGACCGGCTGCTGGATCCTGCCTACTGGGAGCGCATCGACGAAATACCGGATCGTGAGCTGTGGGAAGTCACGCGTAAAATGAAGAAAGAGATGATTCGGTTCATCCATGACCGCGTTTCCGAACAGCGGTCTCGCTATGGAGAAACCATCGAACAGCTGCGCGAAGTGGACAGCATCTTCGATGAAAACACTCTAACCATCGGTTTCGCCAGGCGATTCGCAACCTATAAACGAGCGGCATTGATCCTTCAAAACCTGGAGCGTTTCAAGAGAATTGTGAATGATCCAGAACGCCCGGTGCAGATGATTTTTGCCGGCAAAGCGCATCCGGCGGACCGTCCGGGACAAGAATTGATCAAACGCGTCTATGAGATCAGCCGATCTTGGGATTTTAAAAACCGGATCGTTTTCTTGGAAAACTATAACATGGAAGTCGCCCGCAACTTGGTTTCCGGAGTCGACATCTGGCTGAACACGCCCCGCAGACCCCACGAGGCGAGCGGCACGTCAGGTCAAAAGGTACCGGTTAATGGCGGTATCAATTTCAGCGTCATAGACGGTTGGTGGGAAGAAGGCTACAACGGGAAAAACGGATGGATCATCGGAGACGGGCGCGAATACGCCGACACCAATATCCAAGATACCGTCGACGCCGTTTCCTTTTACGATACCTTGGAAAAGGAGATCGTCCCGAAGTATTACGCGCGGAACGAGGAAGGGATTCCGGTCGAATTCCTGACGATGATGCGCAACTCCATGAAAACCGTTATTCCGATGTTCAACACCCACCGGATGGTCAGGGATTATCTGGATCAGCTCTATTTACCCGCTTATACGTACGGCGCCGCGATGGTTGATAAGCGGTTTGATACCGGTAAAGCCGTCGCGGAATGGAAAACGCATATCGCGAAAGAATGGAGAGCCGTGAAGGTTCAAGCCAATTCTATCCGGAGGAACGAAGAAGAAATCCCCGCGAATCTGGAACTGGAATTCTCCGCCACCGTCTATCTGGGAGAGATCGAACCAAAGGATGTGACCGTCGAAATCTACTTCGAACGGTATAACGTGATGGGGGAACTGGAAGGCACAGAAATCTTCCCGATGGCAATGGACATGGAAACACTGCATCACACTTATGTCTTCAAAGGCAAGTTCCGCCTGTCCGAACGCGGGAATTACAAGTACAGCATCCGGGTTCTTCCCTATCATCCGCTGCTTCCCATAAAGTTCGATACAGGTTTGGTCCGGTGGATAGGAGACGCCTAACCGGGTTAAAAGAGCGAAGAGAGGGTGTCTCTCCCCCCCGGGACAGCAAAAAACGCCTCTGTCTTTTGATTGGAAAGGCCCGTATGGAGGGTGTTAAAGACAGAAGGATCGG
>CAZMHO010000025.1:0-3059 GCA_964566085.1 uncultured Thermotogaceae bacterium
CCGCTTGCTTGGTAATCGTTACGTCGTAACTGGCCGCTCCCGCGACCGCGTCCCATCTCAACTCTACGCCGACCACCCCTATAAGCGCCGTAGCTCTGAGATTTGCCGGAACCCCCGGTATGACGGGTAGCTTAACACAGCTTACCACAAACAAAGCCGTTATAACCAGCACCAAAAATAACAAAATCTTTCCTTTTCTCATACTCCTACTCCTCCCTTCGAGTGTTTTCTTACACTTATGGAAACTCCCTTCCTGAGTGACTCCCTTAGCGTATTGCGAATGAACATACCCCCCTCCAGCACTTCTCACCTTTATCTATAATTTGGTTTTTTTACAGTGATTCTAATTCACTTTCCAATCAATCTTACGTAAAGAACTGAGACTTTTGGAGGCTCTGTTTATTATACAACTTTCGACTCATCAAAGTCAAACGCTTTTTTTATATGGAATACTAATCTTCTGTCGGTCTTCAGATCAGTCTTCCGTTCATATTGGGAAAGGAATGTTTTCTGGAATAATCATCCTCTGGCCAACGCATAAGTATACCATAAGCGAAAAGCCTTTTCAATAGCCCTTCGCCTTACGAAATCCCGAACGTAATTTCGCCTTTACCATTGCGCTACTTCTCCGGGCTGCGCCACTTTTTTGGTCGGACGGTTCAGATAGGGTACGTGTAGTAGAATATATCCTTCCTCGATACGTCGCTTTGGAGCACCCAACTAAACCTTGGGCGCTTTAATTCTCGACTCACTACGTTTTTGCGAAGCAAATCTCCGATAGCCGCGCGTATGAATCGTTTTTGTCGGATCGCGCAGAACGCTTCAGGCAACCGTCAAGGTCTCATACTCCACCAAAGTCGCTGGCTCCCGAATCGAAAACCTTCAAACACGGAACAAAACCCGTTCAGGCAGTTTCATCTTTCATGGTTACGGTTGATAAACCACCAAAAACCGAGCGCCGTTTTTGGGTGAAAAACGAGAGTATCGTTCTGTTTTAATGTTATAGAGATCGGCTCCCTTAAAATCGTCGGGAAATTTGTTGGGATTAATTGACGTTTCGTTCGTGTCAAAATCGAAATGAAACCACATGAACGAACCCTCTTCTGGGCGCTCGGTGTAGTCCCAACTTCCGAGATCCAAGGTTTCAAGAAGAGACACACGATCCGGATCCTCTACGCCCTTTAACGTGCAGCAATGAGAAAACTCGGCTCCTTCTTCCAAAACGCGCGGTTTCGAGCCCGAAATGAGAATGCTTCCGTCTGTCCGATAGGTTGTAAACAGAAAGACCGGAACGTCACAAAAAGCGGAATAACCGAGTTCGGTTCTGGCGTAATCAATCGCATAACCGGTAATTTTCATTTTCCCTAAATTCCCTTGATCTGTCTGATATACGAGAATCGTTCCAGGGACTAAAATATCCGTCGCGTATCCTACCCCATTTTTTAACGACAGGTAGTACCCATTACGAAAGGGAATTTCGGCGCTCGAGAAGAGCGATTCGTATCTCGTTATTACAGACAAATCGATTGTTTCGAAGGTGCTGGGAGGGTTCCCTTTATATGGGGGAATCCAGCCTCCCATCAAGGATGCCACAGTGATTATCACGAGGACTATAAACATCACGTTTCTCATCAATTTACTCTCCTAAAGTGAAACGAATAGGGTTAGGGTTTATAAATCACCGTAAATACGGCGCCGTTGCTTGGGAAAAAACGGGATTTCGTTTCGTTTTTTTCGTTGTACAGATCCGCGCCGGAGAATTCTACACCATTATAGTTTTTAAAGAACCCGGTTTGTTTCGTGTCAAAATCGAAATTGAACCACATAAAGCAAGAGCCTTCCGGCCTTTCAGGATAATCGGCATATCGTAAATCAAGCATCCAAAAATAATTGGGTAAAGGGCCGATACCGTACAAGGGGGTTTTCCGCACAACTCTTACCTCACCGTCAAGTATGATCGGGAAGCCTCCAGAAACAAGGATAGAACCCTCTTCCGAATATGTCGTAAAGACGAAAAACGGGACGTCGCAAAACTTGTAGTTGCTGATTTTCGACCAGGCGTGGTAGAAGGCGTAACCGGTAATCCACATTTTTCCATAGTTTCCGGCATTCGTTTTGTATACGAGGATCGTGCCGGGTTTGAGGATGTCCGAAAATCCACCCGAGTAGTTCATTAACGAAGTATAATGCCCTGAACGATACGTAATCGGGCCGTTGTTCATGTTGGTTTCGAACTCTGAGATGGTTTTCCGGTCGATCGCCTCATAAGAAGCAGGACGTTGAACGCCTACCGGAATAACCCACCCACCGAGGTTAACGGAGACTGAAAATACTAATACCGCGAATAACGAAATAAACGCTTTCATATTTCTGCCCCCTTTTTCCGTTCTATGGATTTTGAACCGATACTAATTTTACACCATTCTTCTTTATTAAGTACTAAAAGTGTGGGTACCATAATGGGGTGGAATAGTATCAAGGAAGAAAACAAAAAGCGAGTAATGTCTTAACCACCCCGGCCTGTGGTGATGGCCACCCCTCCGTTGAGGGGAATTTCGTTAACTGCACCCCATAACTTGACACACACTACCCTAAAAAGAAAAACCCCGCTTCTCAGCGGGGTTTTCTATTGATTCAGGCTATATAAGCCGTCTTACCACTTCAAAGAGCCTTCAACTTCGTAGGACACGCCGATCGCGGGACCGGAGAAGATGCCTTGTCCGAAGCCGCCCCAATAAGTTCTGACGCTTCCGTCCCAACAGGATACTGCATTGTCAACATATCCGCCGGAGAAGGCGTAGATGACTCCGAGTTTTCCGGTTAGCGTTACAGGACCGTATACTCCGAGTTGGTGAGAGTATTTTCCCCAAATTTCGCTCAAACCGATACCGGAAAGCATACCGGAACCTTGATCAAGCGACTCGGTCTTGGCTAAATGCATCCCGATGTGTAAAGACGGGAAACAGCAGGTGATATCTGCGCCAAGTTCCAGGATTAACTGCATATGAGTCACGTTAAAGCTGATCGCGGTTGTGCTGGGGTTGGTGATGTAGCCTAAG
>CAZMHO010000025.1:3069-13268 GCA_964566085.1 uncultured Thermotogaceae bacterium
GTGCATACCGATGTGGATGGACTTAGCCAAGAGCGAATCTCTATGTTGTTCAACGCTTCGAACGGGAAACCGCCGGGGATGTTGATATTCAGCAGTTCGTTCATAACGAAGTGGGCGGCCCATACGCTGGCGTTTAACTGTTCCGCGGTGTTATAGCGCCATGCGGCTCCCATACCAATTTTTCCGAGGTCTAAGTTGAACGAAGCGCCGTAAATCGGGCTCAAGCCAACAGCGGTGATCGGGATATTGATCGCCATTAACTTGATGGTGACGATGTCTTTGAAGATAATGTCGGCGAATAAATTCAGTTCGGCATTGGTTAACAGGTTCGCGGTGTATCCGCCGTTGGCATCCAATACATCCTTGCCTTGGGAGTCGTAATCCCAACCAGGTATCTCGTCGGAATAATAGGAATCTTCAGACCAAGTAGTTCCTAAGATGGCATAGACCCAAATCTTGACATCCGCAGGATCCAAGTAGAATATCGCTTTAATCCAGCCTTTGCAAATATCGCCTTTCATAATGCCCCAGTACCAATCTTTAAAATGTTCGACTCCCATATAGTGGAAGGAAGTGCAGCAGTTGGTCAGGAAATAGGAAGCTTCATACATCGTGTGGTATTCGCCAGTTCCTATTGCTAACCATAATGCCCATTTGTCTCCGGCGGAGGCGCCACAGCAGTCGCCTTCGAGCGCTTCGCTGAGAACTTTGAATTTGATATAAGCTGTTTTAGCTTTTGCCGTTCCACCGTAAACATTTGTGTCGCTCTTCGGTACAAATACGAGTTCGACATCGCTCATAGCGGGTCTGCTGCGGGGAGTCCATTTCCAAACCAAGGTAGGCATAAATTGCGCGCCGTCGCCGTAGATGCTTAAATGAGTTGCGGTCGCGGCTTCGCTGTCAAACTTCTTCATAAACTCCACACCGGTTTTGATTGTCAACACATACTCGTCTTTGGCTAGACCGGTACGGCCATCGCCCATCGTGGTTCTACCAAGCAACGGTTCCAGACCGGCGACTTTCTGTTCGATAAATTTCTTCATCGCAACAAGCTGTCCCGCGCCCATCGCAATGACGGTTCCGTCTTCCAGGGTGATACTGGCGTCAATGGAGTAGATCCCTTCTGCGGCAGGTACTAACGCGATAACATCGCTGAACGCGCTTTCGTCCCATTCCACAGTCTTGCTTTGTTCCTTAATGACTTTTCCGTTCCAATCGGTCAATTTCGCAAACAAGGTGACCATTTGACCCTTGAGCTCCATCGCACGAATGTAATAAACGGTCTTCTTTCCTTCTTCGTCTACGGCTTTGGTCGCTTCGTACTGGGCATTGCCACCCTGAACAAGCATAACCCAAACGTTCGGAGTCAGTTGTTCGCCAAGCACGGAGATTGTGGTTAGACCTTCTTCGACTTCGGTTTCTTCCAGCGTGAACGTAACGTTGACAGAATCGCCAGCGGTTACGACGCCTTTGTCAACCAGAAAGCTGACCTTTCCAGCCGCGGCAAACGATAAGCTCATTGCGAAAACTAATACCATTACCACTAATAACGCTTTTTTCATACGATTACCCCTCCCTCTCGAAATAGTTGTTGTAGTAGTTTTAGATAGGTTCTTTCATTATGCACTGGGATAGTATACAACATTTTATCTGGCTTTTGCAACCCCCCTTTCGATTTCGTTGAGAAATATTTTTTAGATATCTTCCGTAACTCAAAAAAGGGTTAGCGCCCGCTCCAAATCACGGTAAAGGATAGGATTATGAGCGGGTATTACGGGTTACCTCATTGATTGGCGAAGAACAGCGCGAGAGCGGCCACCCCGGCAAAGAGCAAGAAGATCCCGAAGGGTTGCGCATTCTCAGGCTTCTTGAAGACACTGTCCTCCAAGGCTTTTACCCTTGATTCCAAGTCGTCTATCTTCCGGCTGTTGCCGTTGATCATCTGTTGATTCGTCGAAATCGACGCTTCCAACCGGGCTTTCATTGAAGCCATTTGGCTTTGGATATCGGCTTTTTCATCGGATATCTTCTGGGATAGATCGGAAGAGGCTTGCCTTAATCCGGCATTCGTCTGGGCAATGTCCTCGCTGTTCTTCTGTATCGCAACGGCCAGCGCGAGAATGTCATCCGCAAGCTCAAGAAGCTGCTGCTGCACGGCCTCATAGTTTGCTTCGACCTCTACGATGTCGGCTTTTTGCGCCTTGATTTTTGATATCGCTCCGTCGATCCACTTCAGTCTGGAGTTGATCGCCCACATCCGCTCGGCCAGTTCGTCGCTGAGCTCGCCTTCCACTTCCGCCAAATTCTTCTTCAAGTTCTCTATTTGCCCTTTTTGAGAAGCCAACGTTTTATCAACCCAGGCTAACCGGGCATCCAACGCGGGAAACTTGTCGGAAGTCTCTTTGGCGATCTTCTCTAAGTCCTGATTCACTTTCGTTAGGTCTTCCCGCGTCGCGTAATTTTTTTGGACGTTATCGACTTGTTTCTCGATTTGCGCGCATCGGTCTTGAATGTCATTTAACTTCGAGATAACCATATTGTCCAATACGCCTTGCAAGGCTTTCTCCAGTTCTATCGTCTGGGTCCTGGCTTTCAGAAGCTGTATCTCCAGCTCCAAGTTCGCGACCGACATACCGACTATTTCCTTGTTTTCCCCGTTCTCTTCCTTGATCTGCGAAACCTGTTTCTCAAGCCACATTAAACGCTTGTTGACTCCCCATATCCGGTTAACGATTTCTTCTTCCAGATTTGTTTGCGCTTCTTCCAGTTTTTTCTGATAGCTTTCAAGCTCCGTTTTAAATTTGGAGACCGCGCTATCAGTCCAAGTTAAACGCTTGTTTAAAGCCCAAACGCGATCGTCGATTGCTTTGCTCAGGTTTTCGTCCATTGCGCTTTGACTTTCCCGAATCTCCTTCAGTCCGGCACTCAGTTCTTCCACGTCTTTATTGAGGGCTTTAAGGTCGCTTTTCAGCTTTTCAATACCGCCGTCCACCCATTTCAGTCTCAGATTCAAGGCGCTTACTTTGCCGGTTAACAATTCGGCCAGTTGCTCGTCCCCGGTTTGAATGGTCTCGGTTAGCTGTCTTTCCGTAACGCCGATTTTGTTCCAAAGGAATTTGTCATTCGCTTGCAATGAAGCGACTGACTCTTGCAGGAGGCTAACCCCGGAAATCATTTCATCCAAAGCGTTGCGGGCGTCTGCGTCGTCGGATTTCATTGTGACGAGCGAGGTTTCGACCGATCTAAGCCGCAGATTGATCTCCTCATATCGGGCTTCGGTTTCCTTCTCATTTGCCGAAATCGTTCTCCAGACATCTAAATTGGCTTCGTCGAGATAACCGATTAGCTCCTTAAGAATATTAATATCGGTGGCGAGGGTATCAAGGGCGGATGCTGCTCCCCCTTCTTTTCCTTCCAATTGCTGTATTTTTTTGTAAAGCATGTTGATCTGCGACTGAACGAAGCTTATCTTCTGCGATGCCGAATTGCCTGACTCTATCGCATTATCTGCCACTTCTGCGGCTTCGTTTAGTTCGGACCCTAATTTGTAAATGTCCGCGTAGATCGTTTCTATCTCTCCTTTAAGGCTGGAGATACCCGAATCGATCCATTTCAACCGTTGATTAACCGCCCAGATCTTATCCTGTAGCGCTGATTGATATTGTTCTTCAATCTCAAAAATCTGTTCCCTTAACGTTTTGTCCGTGTTCTCGATCTTCGTTTTTAAAGCTTGATCCATCTGGTTCAAGGCTTCGGACTTAGATTCCATCTCGCCTATCTTTCCGGATATGCTACCCAGCAGACCCTTGAAATCGCTAAACTGATCCCGGTACTCCCCTATCTTTCCGCTCATCAAATCAATAAGGGTCTCGAGGACTTTCAAATCTTCAGGTTTTACCGCCTCGGTCGCCCAACTTAGAGTGAAAAAGAGGAGGAAAGCAATCAGTATTAAGCTGAATCCCTTTCTCATGGTGGTCCCCCTTTCTCCTGGTTGCCATTATTCTCATTTCTCGATCGCAATCCGTAATCATAGCGCAAACTCCCATTTCTTCCCTTAGTGCAGACAGCGAGTGTCTACAAGTGTCTATCAGAAACTAAAGATACGTAAAGAACGCTTGTTGAAGAATGAAACGCGCTCCTCTCTATATTGAATGAAATGACTATTATTATCATAAGAAAGTTCAAAGGTCGTATTTTTAGAATGGCAATTTCGCTCGATACGTTTTCGAGGGTATCGTCTATTAGTCTGTTCATTCACTTTTCAATGACCAAACCAGGGCTCCAACGCGGACTTCTTGGTGCAGGCTACCAACATAAACCCGTATAACGGGTAATTATAACTATTATACCACCTTTATCCGTAAAAATACAAAAACTTTCTCGTATTTGCGTGTCCATATCTCGGATGCGCTATAATTCAGCTTCTGACACATTTCTTTTTTAACGGTTAAGGCGCTTTGCTTTAGGGATTCTGAAGTCGTCACGATGGCTCATAACGATCTGCGCGATCATCGCAAGTCGAGAACGATCCGGTGAAATTTTCGTTTTCCGATCCTTAAAACCATGCCGTCGGCAAGCGACACGTTTGTGAAAGGATCCTCCAATTTTGATTCGTCCAGCGTGACACCGCCCTGCTGGATCAAACGTTTTGCTTCGCTTCGGCTGGGAACCCCCGCTCTGGTGAGCAAATCGATCGCTTCGATCGATGACTCGGTTAGGAGAAGATCCGGAATCTCGCTGGGCAGGTTCTTCTTTTGGAAAACCTGCACAAACTCTTCTTGCGCCTTCAATCCCTCTTCATGGCTATAGAGGAGTTCGACCATCTTTCGGGCCAGCTCCATCTTGTAATCTCTTGGGTTGACGCGCTCCTCCCGCATACTCTGTTCATAGCGGTTGAGCGTTTCATCGTCGGTATCTGTCAACAGGCGCATGTACTTCATTAGCAATACGTCTGGGATAGACATCACTTTCCCGTAGATATCTTTTGGCGTGTCGTTGAACGCGATATAGTTCCCGTAGCTTTTACTCATCTTCATCTGCCCGTCTGTGCCTTCGATCAAAGGCATCGTTAAAACGATCTGAGAAGGAAGGCCGTATTCTTCCTGTATCTTCCTCCCAACCAGCAGGTTGAACAGCTGGTCTGTGCCGCCAATCTCTATGTCGGCTTTGATCGCCACAGAGTCGTAACCCTGAGCTAAAGGATAGAGGAATTCGGCCACGCTGATCGGTTCGTGCGCGGTGTAGCGATTGGCGAAATCATCCCGTTCGAGCATCCGGGCGATCGTATATTTCGCGCCCAGCCGAATCACGTTTTCGAAGTTCATTCGGTCAAGCCATTCCCCATTGAAGCGGATTTCGGTTTTGGCAGGGTCTAAGATGCGAAAGGCCTGCTCTTCATAAGATTTCGCATAGAGGTTGACCTCTTCGGCAGACAGCATCGGCCGCGTTTGCGAACGACCCGAAGGGTCTCCGATTCGGGCGGTAAAATCGCCAATAATGAGCACGACCTGATGTCCCAGATCCTGAAAGGTTTTCAGCTTTCTCAAAACAACGGCATGTCCCAAATGTAAATCAGGTCTGGAAGGGTCCACACCCAACTTCACGCGTAGAGGAACCCCCTTTTTCAAGCGCTCCAGCAACTCTTCCTCAGAGTAGAGGTCGATACAGTTCTTTTTGATTCGCTGAAGCTGTTCGAACTCGGAAGGCATCGGCGAACGGCTCCCGGCCTAAACTCGGGTCATGGCGTAAGAGGTCATGAAGCTGAGCACCATAAAAGCGATAGCCAGCCACAGCGTGATCTTTCCAAGCGCGTTGAGCCCCTTCTCGCGCCCGAATACCGCGCCATTGGCTCCCGAACCGAATGCGCCGCCCAATGACGAGTGTTTCGCCATATTGAGGGTGACGGACACGATGAGTCCTAAAGAAACAAGGGCGTGAACGATATAAATGATAATTTTGAAAGCTTGCATAGTGTGGTTCCTCCTCCAATTAGACAAATCAGCTTATTATACACAAAGTAAGGTTCAAAAATCAAGGATTCTCAACGCGTCGCGTTTATGGCACGGTTTGGAGCGCGTTTTTTTGGAGCGCCGAACTTTGGTTCGGCATGGGTTTATTGTCGCAAAGCCATAAGGATCTATCCAAGAAGGCTGCGAATGGACAAGGAGTATCGCACGATGCAAAGCACGAAGAAGGGCTTGGCGCGCCTTGGAGCACCTTTTTTTTGGAGCGCCGAACTTTAGTTCGGCATGGGTTTATTTCTACTAACTAAATATGTTAATAGATATCTTAGGGGATATGACAGGTAGCGTTGGAATTAATCCTTTGCGATACGCTTTCATTTCCGTAAGAGCTCATGCCCGACTGAAGTCGGGCGGTCCAAGACGCTTCATACACAAAAAATGTGGGTACGATAATGGGGTATGTCATGACCACCCCCGCCTTCGGCTGCCCCTCCATAGAGGGGAGTTTCTTTACCAGCGCTCCATTTCGGCCTGCCCAAACACGAAAATGGCCACCGTTTTTTTACATGCTATAATTCAGGAACGAATGATCGAAGGTAAAAATCGGAAACGGAGGCATTTCACTTGAATTTTTACATAGAGACGTATGGCTGCCAGATGAATGTGAACGAATCCGAAAAGATGGCGGGATTGCTTTCGGAAGCAGGCCACCTCTACACGGACCGGTTGGAAGAAGCCGACCTCATCCTGGTGAATACCTGCACGGTGCGGCAAAAGTCCGCCGAGAAGGTTTACGGATTCCTCGGGCGAACCCTCGCGCTGCGAAAAACGAAGCCGTCCCTGCGGTTGGGGGTCTGCGGGTGCTTGGCCGAATCAGAAGATCGCGCCCTATTGCGAAGAAAAGGCGTCGATTTCGTTTTCGGAACGCGCGCTTATCCCGCGATATTGGATATTGTGGACCGTGCCCTGCGTTCGGAGCGCTTCGTCGAACGCGGAGACTATCTCGCGCGAGAAAACGCCTTCAGCCCGATACGGCGATACTCCTCGCACCACGCGTGGGTCACCCTCATCTACGGATGCGACAAGTTTTGCTCCTATTGCATCGTTCCGTATACGCGGGGGCGGGAGAAGAGCCGGGCTTTTTCAGATATCTGCGCGGAAGTAACGATGCTCGCCGAATGCGGGTATCGCGAGATCACGTTTTTAGGCCAAAATGTCGATTCCTACGGGAAAGACTTGAAAGAGGACCCCGTCAGTTTCGCCGATGTTCTCTCATTCGCCGCGGGTGTGGAAGGGGTTGAGCGCATCTGGTTCCTGACCTCCTATCCGAGCGATTTTACACAGGCGGCGATCGATACGATCGCGAACCGTCCGAATATCGCGCGTGCCATCCATCTGCCGCTACAGTCGGGAAGCGACCCTATTTTGAAGAAGATGAACCGCCGGTATTCCCGAGAGGAGTTCATCGACTTAACGTCTCGCGTTCGGAAAGCCATTCCCGAGGCGGCTTTAAGCACCGACCTCATCGTCGGGTTCCCCGGCGAAACCGAAGAAGACTTCGAACAGAGCGTCGATTTGGTTCAAGCGATCGGATTTGAGCGTTTGAACCTCGCGATGTACTCGCCGCGCGAAGGGACGCTGGCGCAACAAACGCTTCCCGACGATATCCCTGCTTCCGTTAAGAACAGACGATTGCAGGTCCTGTTAGATCTACAGAAGCGGATTAACAAGGATTTAAACCAGGATAGTCTGGGGAAAAACCTATGGGTTATCGCGGAGAAACCGACGAAAATCGGATCGAAACAACTCTATGGAAGAACCGACCGAAACCGGATCGTGATCTTCGAAGGAAGCGCCGATCTGATCGGCAAATGGGTGGAAGTCTCTATCGGAAAGGTGACTGCGGGCCCTCTCTACGGCGCTATCTCGCAAATCCGCGATTGAGGGTAGGGATGAAAAGAGGGAAGCGATGCTATCCAATGTAAAGATCACCCCGATGGTGCAGCAATACCTGGAGATCAAAGGGCAGTATCAAGACGCAATTCTTTTATGAGGCGTTCTTCGACGATGCCAAGCTCGTGTCCAAATCCTTGCAGCTTGTCTTGACCGCCCGTAATGGCATACCGATGGCGGGGATTCCTTACCACGCCCTCGACAATTACTTGAAACGGCTTGTAGACTCGGGGTTTAAAGTCGCTATATGCGACCAGATGGAGGATCCGGCCTTTGCGAAAGGGATCGTCCGCCGGGAAGTCACCCGTGTGGTGACACCGGGAACGGTGATCGAAGAGAACCTTGTCGAGATGAACGAACACAATTTTCTGGCCGCAGTCTATGAAGAGACCGATTTCACCGCATGTTTATTGGATATTTCCACAGGTGAGTCCTATGTATTTGTCCGAAAAAACTGGGAACAGATATTCGACCTTTTCCGCAAAAACGGGATCACGCAGCTTCTGGTGCCAGAACAGAAGGATTGGGAGCTCCGGACCGCGCTGATAAAAAAACGGATGCCCGTCCTCTTCATAGAAAAACTGCCCGATTGGTACTTCCATAAGGAAGAGGCCCAGGAGCAGATCAAGCGGTTGTTCAAAGTCGCCACTCTCGATTTCCTGGAACTGCCCGTAACCGCGCAAACGCTTTACGGCGCGGTTCTGAAATACCTGGAAAACCAGTTTATGACTGCGGTGGATCATTTTCGCCCGCCTACCTTCATCCGTGAACAAACGACGCTCTGGATGGACTACGCCACGATCGACCATTTGAACCTGATCCATCGGGAGAGCGGCTCCGCCGGCACTTCTCTGTACGATATCCTAAATGAAACCGGAACACCGATGGGAAGCCGTTTGTTGAAGCAATGGATCGTGTTCCCGCTGAGAGAATCGACCGAGATCGAAAAGCGCCTGGAACGAATCGCCGTTCTTCTCTCCGACTCTTCGCGGATGGAAACCCTCAAAAGTCGCTTGGGACAATTTTTCGACTTGGAACGGATCGCCTCGCGCATTTCTTACGGCAAGGCCAATCCGAAAGACTTGGCAGGACTCCGGCAATCGTTGGCCGATATACCGCCTCTGAACGAGATTTTGGAAACTTACGAGGATCCAAGGGGAGCCCTTCCGCGACCGGAAGGGGTGTCCGATCTGCTTAGCCTCCTTGAAGCGACGATTCAAGAGAATCCGAATCGGATCGTCGGCGAAGGGGAGGCCATTCGAGAAGGATTCGACCCCGAACTGGATGAAGTCCGGAATCTCTACTTGCACAGCGATCGCGCTCTGAAAGCCCTGGAACAGCAAGAACGCGAGCGTACGGGGATCAGTTCGCTGAAGATTTCGCATAATTCGGTTTTCGGCTACTACATAGAGGTCTCGAAAACCCATACGTCCCGGGTGCCGCCCGACTATGAACGCCGCCAAACGTTGGTCGCCAGCGAGCGGTACATCAGCGCGGCTTTGAAACCGATAGAGGAAAAACTGCTCAATGCCCGGGAACGGATGAGTTTTCTGGAAAAACGCGCCTATCTGCGATTACTGGAGCGGTTGAAACCATTTATTCCCAAAATACAAGCATTATCCGAACGTATCTCCGTTTTGGACGTATCGCTCTCTCTCGCGTTTTGCGCGCAGAAAAGAAGCTTCACACGGCCCTGCTTTTCGCCCGATCGGGTGCTGGCGATCCGTCAGGGGCGTCACCCGGTCATTGAGCAAAACCAGGACTTTTTTATACCCAATGACCTGTGTTTGGATAAAGACCATCGATTCATCATCCTGACCGGTCCGAATATGGCGGGGAAATCGACCTATCTGCGTCAGGCGGCCGTGATCGCCGTGATGGCGCAAATCGGCAGCTACGTGCCGGCAGAATCGGCACAGCTTCCGATCTTCGACCGCATCTTCACGCGCATCGGCGCCCGAGACGACCTGAGTTCGGGCAAGAGCACCTTTCTGGTCGAGATGACGGAGACCGCAGCGATCTTGAACAACGCCACCGATCGCTCTTTGATCATTTTAGACGAGATCGGCCGAGGTACCAGCACCTACGACGGGATCAGCATCGCCTGGGTCGTATCGGAGTACATTTCGAACGCGATCGGCGCTTACTGTATCTTCGCCACTCATTACAACGAGCTGACGGAGCTGGGCGCGCTATACCCGGGAATTCACAATTTTCGGATCAAAGTGACCGAAGAAAACGGGGAAGTGCTCTTCCTCTATAAGGTGGAGGAAGGCGCCGCCG
>CAZMHO010000025.1:13278-14007 GCA_964566085.1 uncultured Thermotogaceae bacterium
AGACGCTCAAGGCGCGCGAAGAGAGCCTGCGCATTTTCGAGCTGCGCTACCGCGGCGGCGTCGTTTCCGAGATGGAACTGTCGCAGGTGCGCTCGGAAGTCGAAGTCGCGCGCATCGCCGGGTTACCGCCGGAAGTGATCGCTCGCGCCAATCAAGTGCTGGAAACGATTACGACCGAAAACCGCCTTGAATCCAAAGTGCGGGTTTTAGGGAGCACGGAGTTGGAAAAGATGAAGCAAAAGCTTTCGCGTAGCAAACGGATCAACCGTTATCAAATGACCTTTTTCGACAAGGGGGATTTCGACGCATGATCGTAACGCCTTCGGAGATGCGCATTCTGGAACAGGCAGCCATCTCACAGCAGGGAATCTCTTCCCTCACGCTGATGGAAAACGCGGGCATCTCCGTCGCCACGCACTATCTGCATTCAACAGGGAAAAAGGCGGCAAACGCAGCGAAACCCGTATTGATCCTTTGCGGAAAAGGGAATAATGCCGGCGACGGGATGGTCGTCGCTCGCGAGTTACATCAGCGACAGGTGCCGGTTCACACCGTTTTTTGCATGGGGCGCGGCTTCACCGGAGACGCCGAAACGGAGTACCGCCGGTTGATCGCATCCGGGGCGGCGACATTCGACACCGCCGACCCCTCTTGGTTGAAGCGCGATTATGACGCTGTGATGGACGCCCTTTTGGGAACCGGCGCGAACAAGCCGTTGCCGCAAGAAAT
>CAZMHO010000025.1:14017-24533 GCA_964566085.1 uncultured Thermotogaceae bacterium
GTCAATGCGATGCCTGCCCGAAAAATCGCGATCGACATCCCGACCGGCATCCACCCGGAGACCGGGGCGCTCTTATCTGAACATCCGTTTCACGCCGGCGAAACCTTGACCTTTCATGGCGCCAAGACAGGGCTTTATCTTTCCCCCGGCCGATTTTTCTGCGGGGAGGTGATCGTCCTGCCAATCGGTATCGTACCGGGAGAGATAGAGTCGTCCCTACCTCGTCGGACACTCGTTGATGCTCAAATCGCCAAGACGTTTTTTCCCTCGCGGCTGCCTTGGGGACATAAAGGGACTTTTGGGAAGGTGGGAATCCTGGGGGGAAGCATCCGATATCGCGGGGCGCCGGTTTTGTCAGCGAAAGCGGCTTTCACGGCAGGCTGCGGATTGGTCCACGCCTTCATCCCATCCTTTCAGGCGGGAGAGTGGCCAGTTCCCTTCGGCCCTGAAGCGATCGTTCGGTTGGTCCCTTCCGAAAACGGTTGTCTTTCTATTCGCCAGATCGATCGACTGATACCCGAAATCGAAGAGATGGACGTATTGCTGATTGGTCCTGGGTTAGGCAGGCGGGAAGAGACGATGGCAATGGTCAGGGCAGTGGTCGATCAGGCGCGCATGCCGATGGTGATAGATGCCGACGCGCTCACCGCCTTTCGCGGGGCGACCGACCGATTGAAACACCGTCAAGGAGGCGGGTCTCTCGTTCTCACCCCGCATATGGGGGAGTTCGCGACGCTCTTGAACCAACCCCTGAAGGAAGTGGAAGCCAACGCGTTGACACAAGCGGAAGACTTCTCTCGGGAAAAATTCTGTACGCTCGCGCTGAAAGGCGCGACAACCCTTATCGCGACGGCAGACGGAACCGTCTATTTCAATATCGCCGGGAATTCCGGGTTGGCCGTCGGCGGCAGCGGCGATATCCTTGCCGGATTGATCGTGGGATTATTGCCTGCTTCTGCTTCGGCCACCGAACGAGCCGCGGTTTTGGCCGCTTTTGCGATGGGAAGAACGGCAGAACGCTACGCGATGGATCATTGGGAAGGAAGTTTAACCCCTTCCGCGGTTCTTAAGCTTCTTCCGAAGGTATTGAAAGAACTGGAACCGAAAGGCTAACGCGGCGGAGGGATCTCCGTATCGGGGAGTCTTCGTCGGGAAGCCTTGGAACGCCCAACGTAAATCGGGCGCATCCGCAGGGTTTTTATTTCTCAGGGGATATGATGTTTTCTTCGATCACGGCCGTATAGGACTCTTCCCCATACTTGCCTTTGATGATGATCTTCAACGGAAAGAACAGGCCCGTGCGGCTGAGCTCGGTTTCGAAGGAGGATGCTTTCGTCACGAAAGTGATTCTGTTGAAATTATCGGTGATCGTCACCGTTACCTCGCTATAAACGGTCAGCGGTTCCCATTCGGCTTTTAGAACCGTTCCATCGACTTTCGCTACTTTGAAGAAGGTCGTCTGGGGTGTCGCCGGATCGACCCATCGCTTAGAATCTCCCGCTTGGCCATAAGCGTCTCTTACGGCTATCTCGAGAGAGTGTATCTGGTCGAAGGACATCGGGATGTCCACTTCCGTTTCTTTTTCAAAGGAAGGAATCGCCACCCAGTCTTGACGGTCAACCTTATATCGACCCGTCAAAACGGATAAGGCCGAGCTGTCGATCTTCGCGCGCATGACTCCGTCGCTTTTCATACTGGTCAATGCCACTTTCACGTTCGGCTTTTCGGGTTTGATGAAGCGCGCCGCTCTCCCTTGAATTCCGTAATCGAACTGTGGGATGATGAACAACTCCGCGGCCGTATCGGTCGCCGGCAGGAAGAATTCGCTCGCGACGGTCGCTTCGAAGCTCTCTCGCTGAACGGTAAAATAGAGGAAGGCGCCTTGCAAGAAATCGGTGGATGCCCCGGGATTATCCAAAGCGAACTGCAAACGGAGACCGTTTTCCAGTACTGCCATCTGTGTAACGGTGGCGGCAGGAACCGGCGGCACAATGAGCGTTTGGCTCATCTCTTCGGACGTAAGCTTGACGGTCATAATCGGTTGCTGGTAGTAAAGGATTTCAACCGGGGTTTCCTCAACATCCGAAAGATAGGGGAAGGAAACGATATGGGTATACGGGTCCATCTGAATAATCCTTCCGCCTATCCGGATCGATGTCTCAAAGGCGTCGATCTGGGGAGGCAAGGCGATTTTCATAGTGGCTAACCGCGCCGAAAGAAGCTTTTCGAAGGTGGTTAAACGGTTTCCGTCCTGAGAGACCGGAGATAGTTTAAAAAGAATCGTGTCTTCCGGAGTCTTCAAGAGTTTACGGATATCGATCTCGAGGTAGTTCACGCTCAATCGCTCTGGGACGTCTTGGACACTTGCCTCAAATCCGGAAGGCATATAGTCTTTTAGATTCCTCACCTGCCATTTGATCCGCAATAAGGGGTCGTCTATCGTGGTTTCCAGGTAGGTTACCGTCGACAGTTCTGCGATCCGTATCTCAATATGTTCGTTTTTTCGGTAGAAATCGAAGGAAGGATCAAATTTCAACTCTTTTGAAACGATATTCATCTTGTCCAGCGAGACGGTCAATTGATAGGCATCGATCTTGAGCCCTTTCAGCATCAACCGCGGCGCAGCAGGGGAAACAGTATGCTGATACTGAACCGCGCCCTTTTTTATGAGAACCTGAAAAGGGGTGTCCCTGTCGAGCCCGGAGTAAAACAAGAAATCGATCGTGAGATCCAGGCGGCTGGTTAAGACCAATTCAACCAACGCAAACCCGAGCGCCACTAAACCGATTATGATCAGAACTTTCAACACCCGCTGTCTCAAGAGGACACCCCTCGCTTGACGTTCTTCGCTTCAACGATGGGAGGCCAGGCGCGCGCCTCCCGCCATTCCTTATTCGTCGAGATTTATTTTTTCCCTGGATTCTCTTCCTTTCTAAACAACTCGCCGATACCGCCCAAACTGCCGAGAATGCCGCTTACTTCAGCCGGCAGGAATATTTTTGTCGCCTGCCCGTTCGGCTTCGGTGAGGAGTTTGAAACGCTGCGCCTCGGCAACCAATTTGATGCTCTCGGATTGCCCTTCGGCCTCCAAAATCTTCGACTGCCTGGATCCTTCCGCACGAAGGATTTCCGCCTGTTTGATCCCCTCCGCATCAAGAATCGCGGCGCGTTTGGTTCTCTCCGCTTTCATCTGGCGGCTCATGGCGTCCATAATATCCTGTGGTGGATCGATTTTCTTGATCTCAACGCGCGTGACTTTCACACCCCATTTATCGGTGGCGTCGTCCAGCACTTCCCGCAGCTTGGCGTTGATCATTTCCCGAGAAGTCAGCGTCTGGTCCAGTTCCAGCTCCCCGATAACGTTACGAAGATTGGTCTGAGCCAACTTGATCGCAGCCACTTGGAAATAGGCGACGTTATAGATGACCTGGTACGCGTCCGTAATCATGACGGCATCCACGGCAACGACAACGTTATCCTTCGTGATGACTTCCTGCGGCGGCACATCGATGACCTGTTCACGCATGTCCACCATCGTCATGCGTTCAAAGAACGGAATAATGAATTGGATTCCCGAATCAGCAATCCGGCTGTACTTCCCCAGGCGCTCCACCAATCCTTTCTGGAATGGCCTGACGATTCGGATACCTGTTGCGGCAAAGATCAAAACCAGTATAGCGATAGCGATTAATCCAATCAACACGCGATACCCCTCCCTTTATTTGGTTTCGATTGTGTCCACGGTGATCGTGACACCTTTTAGCTCAATCACTTTTATTTTCGTTCCGGCGGGAATTTCCTGCTCTTTGAGAGAACGGGCGCGCCAAATGTCCTTATCGATACGAACCAGCCCTTTAGAGCCGTCGGCCTTTATCGTTTCGCTCACGATGCCGTCCTTGCCGATCATTTCATCTTGAGAGATTAGCCGAGAGGGTTTCCCGCTCATCTTCTGAGCCATTCTTCTCGTGAATAGAACAAATACTAAGGAAACACAAATAAACGCGACCGTTTGGTAAAGAATGCTTCCCTCGAACAAGAACGCGATCAGCATCGCCGCGAAGGCTCCGATGCCGAACCACATGATAAAAAAGGAGGGTGTAAGTATTTCCGCGATGAGGAACAGAACGCCTAAAATCAACCAAAAAATCGTTGGATTCATTCATACCGCCTCTTTTCTTCTCTTGATCCGCTGATTCCATCGGTATTAACAATCGAAATGAATTTTAACAACTGGAATATCACTTTGAATTTCCTTCGAGGGTTTTGCAAAATCCGATAAAGCCACTCCAGGTTCATTCTCTGAATCCACGCCGGCGCCCGCTTTACGATACCCGCCCAGACATCGAGGGAACCGCCTACCCCGATCCCGATATGGACGTTCGTCTTCGCAAAATACTTCTCTAACCAGATTTCTTGCTTTGGGGCTCCTAAAGCCGTAAACAGGATTGACGCGCCGCTTTCGGAGATTTTTTGACAGATACTCCCTTGTGTTTCTTCGTCGGGAGCGTTGAATCCGTGCCAAAACCCGGCTATTCGAACGCCTGTCTCTTGTTCCAAGAACGCTGCGGCTTTCTCTGCTACCCCCGGTTTTGAACCGAACAGGAAAACCGTTTTTCCACTTTTCGCCGCGATCCGGCACAGCTCTATACCAAGCTCAACGCCAGGAAACCGATTGATCCGCGTACCCAGACGCTTCTTAACCGCCCAAGACAACCCGACGCCGTCGGGTACGACGAGAGAATCGTTCAGCGCCGCTTGATAGGCCGGCATCGTCAGGTAATAGTAAGCAATTTGGGCATTCATCGTCGTAACCCGCAGATGCCCGCCCAGATCGAGTACCCGACGAAACGCCTCCAAAACGGCCTCTCTCTCGCTTTTTACTATCCGCAATCCATAAAAATCCACAAAAGAAAGATATTCCATCTGAACCCCTCTTTTTTATTTAGACGAAAAATCTTTCGAAGCCATCTGAACCCGAAATGATATCAAAAAGAATACAACAAGATTATACCACGATTCTAAATGATCGGGACGGAGCCGGCGGTTACGGTTAACGCTTTATCGTGTGAAGGAAAGCGGGAGCGTTGTTTTAATTCCCCTCCTTCGGAGGGGTGGCAGCCGCAGGCTGACGGGGTGGTGCTTTGATTTAACGAAAAACGATAAACTCCGCCGCACACCCCCGCGATCCGAACGGTAATGGAACGCCCGACTTTAGTCGGGCATGCCCTTGTTTTCGTTGGTAAACAGATATGTTGGGCGCTCCACACGCGCGATACGCTTCGTATCTTCACTGAACCTTACGCCGCGATAATCTCTCCGATCATTCGTGATTCAGGTTGCGAACGTATTCGTGCGAGTTTTTTCCGTTACCGCTTAAACAATTGGTAGAACAGCAGCCCCAACCATTCGTGCACGGCGGACATGGTGGCCGTAAAGGCGCCGCTTGACGGGAGAAAATCCAACCAGATAAGGGCGCGATCTTCTGTGATGAAATCGGTAGGGATGGGTATGATACGAAGGTTTAAGCCGCGTTTCTTAGCTTCCGTTTGAAAAGACAAGAAGGCGCGCGGAAGATGGATGGCGCTGGTGACGACAAAAAGCGTCGTAACGGAGGCGTCGAGGAGGGCGATGGAAAAGGCCGCGTTTTGTTCGGTCGTCATCGCGCGGTTCTCGAGGACAACGTCTTCATAAGGAACGCCCCAACGATAAAGTGTCTGACCCATCGTCTCGGCTACCGGGATACGGTGCGAGCTCCACAACACCCCGCCGGTAACGATAATCGGCATATGCCATTCCCGATAGAGTTCGAATCCCCGATTTAATCGAATCAGCGTTGTCTTTTCGAGTTCATTGACAATAGAACCCTCATAGCCCGCAGGAACCCCCACCCGGTGGCTGCTGCTGAGCACGACGATCGCCGATTGGGAAGCGTCCACATCGATCTCTTGCGCGAAGGAAGAGGCGAAACGGTTTTCAAGAGGGGTGACGAGCCATTGGCTAAAAAAGCCCGCGGAACAGAGATAGAACAGAACGATCCATACGGAGAGAGCCCTACGCCAGCCGCGATTCATTTTCGCGAACAGCGCGAAAGCGAGAAGAACCAGTATCAATAACCCCGGTAATTCCAAAAATGCGGTCACTGTTTTTTGGAGTATAAGCAACATCATCCACTCTTTCGTGCTTGAGTTATCGATTTACAAGACAAAATCATCCGGATCAAGAAAGACCGCGCCCGTACCAAGCGGGTACAGTTCGACTCGGGCGCGATCGGTACAGATGCTCACAAACGCGCGGCGCCTAGGTGTTCTTTCAACTCCGAAACGCGAAAAGTGTTTCTGTTTATCTACGAAACAACGCGCGTTCTGCTATGGTAATTGTTTGACTCCGTCGCTCGAAACGATTTTTGGGAAATTTTTATCGATGTAATCTTTTATTTATTTATACTATTTTCATGAACCGGCGTTTCGAAGGCGTACGACTTTAAATACTTAGTAAAATCATCTGCCGTTTCGAATCCACCCTTCCGACATAGGTAACGGATCAAGGCATCACGGTAGTTAACGATATCTGAGAAGTTGTTGTTTTTCTTTTCATTATATATATACTCAATCGTTTTCAGGAACCCGTAAGCGGCTTCAACGGTGAGGTCTTCGTGGAGCTCGTACGTTTCGGTCGCATTTCCCGTCGGGTTCCCGATGAGGGTGACGCGCAAGTTCTTTATATTTTCGAGCGCGGTGGGAGTTGCATCGCCGTCTTCGGCTTCTTTAAAAAGTGTTTTAAAAGCGGTATAAGATTTTTCTAAGTTATAATCCTTATTACCGTTAATATCCGCCCAAACCAGTTCCCACCAGCCCAAGGAATAGCAGTACGACGTTCCGTATTCCTTCGTATCCATATTGAGCAGCTCTGGGTAATTGATGGGGTAATCTTTTGTATAATGTACAAATGTGTTAATCTTCGATTCGTATAAACTCAGGAAATCATTCCCGCTATATTTTTGAGACGAAGCGGGATCGTTCCTTATCATAATATATTCATAGATCAGGTAATTTAGCAGAAGAAGTTCCTTATACTTGCTTCCATTTTCATCCCAAAACTTTTGAATGATTCCTTTTATGGTCTCGATATTTCTGAGTGTTTGGTAAAAAGTGTAGTATTCGATTGAATAATGGTTAAAGAAATGCTTGGCTCCATCGAAGTCGGAGAGCCTTTTCGCCTGGGACAGCAGATGAAGCGGATCGATAAGGAGTTGCCTGGTCGGGGATTCGTTCATATTAGACACGTAAAAATCCAGGAGAACGTCCAACGCTTTCGAATAAGGTTCGAATACAAACGGGATACTCCCGGCATTCCATAGTTCCTCACCGAAAAGACTCTGCACAAATCTTGTGAATCCCTCGACACCCGTAAAGAGCCAGGACTCTCCGTCGGTTTCCAAAAAATCTTTGAGCAGGGCAACCTTTTTTAACGGGCTCAAGGAATCGAGAAGCTCATAGAATGAGTCGACAACGATCGGTTGCTCGTGGGTTGTAGTCGTCGCAAAATCTGCCAAGATCGCCAATATTTCCGTTTTTTGATGTGGCGTCCAGAACAACGCCGCTTTTTGTATTTCCGCGACACAGGAGGTCGCATCTTTGAGGTCGTATTCTTTGAGCTTATCCACGGACGGCGTTACAACTGCCTGCAATTCTTTCGCGATACCTAACGTATCGGAAGCAAAAGTCGTCATCGTCGAGAAACCTGTTTTGAGTTCGCTGAGGATGGTTCCCGAGGCGTCTTCCGTTTTGCTTCTTACTTCCGCTACCAGGGTTGAAATGGTGGATAGTTCGGTCGAAAGGTCTGTAACTACCCCGATTACAGTATCGATTTTACCTGCGACCGAAAGGGACGCACTCGTCATCGTTGCGATCTCTGTTCCCAATTTCGCAATTTCATCGGATGAGTCGCTGATTTCCCTTATCCTCTTTAAAATTTCCTCCGCTTTTTCGAGTAACTTATCATATTGTTTGTTTTCCGCATCCCATTTCGCTTGCGTCATCGCCGAAGGTTGATAGGCAAAAGAAAAGACCGGGCTCGTGATTCGCTCTTCGGAACGGGCGTACCCGTCTACCTTCCAGTAAAGAGTGCCAGAAACGCGAAGATTTTCCAAGTCCATTTCGTAATAGGGGTTGGCAATTTGGCTCGCGAAAAGATGTAACGCATCCTTATTGGTTCCAAACCAGAAATCATACCCATGAACGGTTTGATGAGACAAGAGTTTCCACTCGAACCGAGTCGGACTGCCGATTACGGTTTTCGTAATATTAAGCGGGTTTACCGGTAGAATTTGAAGACCCGGGTAGTTCGAAGAGACATACATCCCGTAACTATTGGTCCGATACTCAAACGGAAACTCCTCCCCGTCGTCACAAAACCGAACCTTCCCGGAAAACTGGTACCCGTCCGGTTTCAACACCGCCGTAGTTAAACCCGTCGTTTCATAGGGTAAAACAATTTTGATTCTCTTTTCACCGTTTTTCAAAACGCTAAGGAAATACTCCTTAGCGATCTGGGAGGAAGAGACCCCCAACTGAAAAACATACCCCTCTTCGATCGCAATCTCCGAAAGCGATTCTTCAACCGGCAGACTTTGCGCCATCATTATCAGTGAAGCCGCTAATAACAAGAATAATACGATAGTTTTTTTCACCTGACACCCCCGTCATCTTTGGGTATTATTAGCTTTCCCCGGTTTCGAGTACCGAATAAATTCGATCGAAGAGAAGAAATGTAATCCCATACTCAAGAATAAACACCCGATATCGAGCCAAATAAAAACTTCATCAGTAACAAAGTAGAACAATAGCGTAAGTAAACAGCAGATGAGGACGAGCGTATACTCTTTCCATAAGTTTTCAATCGCGGGTTTCTGCTTCTGGGATGGTGCGCTATGTGTGAAAGCTACCGGGATAAGGCCGATTACGAGCGGGATGATTAGCCCGACTGCGATAGAAATGATGATCTTCGGGTCGAGGAAATCGATTGCTGGGTTTTTCCAAGGTATCACCTTAACGAAAAACCCGACTATCAATGCAATCAGAGCGCCCGTATTCAAAACCCAAAAAGCCCACAGTCCTCGGATCATTTTCGCCTCTTTTTCCTGCTTTTTCACCGCTGAGAAGCTCTCGCCGGTTTGATCGAGCGATTCTCGGTTTCTCACCGAATCGTCCTCCCAGGTAAGGTCACGATATCGCGCCGCCTTCGATTTGTTTAACTCTTTTTCTTGTTCGGCATAAGGATCTTCGTATCCTTGACCCTGGTCACGTTTTCTCACGTCTTTACTCCTTTGCTTTTGTTCTGATGAATTGTTTATCGATCTTTCATTTGCGTAAGTCTATCTAAAATAGTCGAGCATTCCGGAAGATACTGAAGCGCCAGGCAATAGACCGAAGCGGCGAGGTCTCTGAATCCTTCGGATAGTAAAATGTCCCCTTTGAAAACGAGGTTCCTTACGTTCTGCGGGGCGGCCGCATAGGCTCGATTGGTGTAAAAGAACGCGCTGGATAACTGCGACTCGATGTTTTCTTCCAGATAGAGATCGAAGTAGGCGATCGCCAGTCCCGTCAGGATGGGAGACACGGCGGCCCCTTCGCTATTTGCTAACGTCAACGCTTTCTCCAGTTCCGGTAAGGCTTTGCGCGGTTCGTTTTGCTCCAGGTAAACGTATCCCAATACTGCGAAGGGTTCGGAGTTTTTCGGGAGATCCGCCTGGGCGCTCTTCAACAGCTTTACCGCGCCAGATAAGTCCCGGAGCGCGCAGGCCGTCTTCCCGGCGAGTAGTTCCAGCTTTCCGCGTATCGGGAGGTTCACAAATCGCTGTATGCTTAGCCCCGTCTCGAGTAAGGTCGCCGCGAAGGGGTATTCTTTTTGCGCCCTGAATTGTTCGGCCTTATCGGCGATGGTTTTTTGGACGGTGTAGAAGGTATCGCTCTCGCGAAGCACGCCTTCCATCCGGTATTCTTTATAGAACCGCTCGGCGCTTTCGATGGCGTGGCGATAACAGCCGATCGCCTCCGGGAAATCTTTTTGTCGTACCGAGATCTCGGCGAGGAGCCGCCAGCGTTCGGCTCGCGCGAACGACTCGAACCACAACCCGACATCCCACGAAAATTCTTCCGGTAGCGAGGAGAGTAACGCGCGGCTTTCCTCGAGATGAGCGTTTTTTATCTGATAATCCGATAACAGCAAGAGATATACAGTGTTTGTCGGGTCTATTCCGTACGCGTTGTTGAGACACATCGTGGCAAGCGGAACCTGTTCTCTTAGCTCGTAGACCAAACCGAGTGCCATCCAACCCGTGGCGTTCCTGCTCTGTTCCTTCAACAGGTCTGTGCAAAGCCGTAAACAGTCGACGATCCGGTCGTCTGTTTTTAAGAGAGGAGAGCGGCTGGTATCAGAAGCGGACATTTTTTTCGATATGTGCGTTTCCATATAGACGGATTGCACATACGGCACGACAACTTCGCTTTGGTTCTTG
>CAZMHO010000026.1:0-7788 GCA_964566085.1 uncultured Thermotogaceae bacterium
ACCGGGATTAACACTCCCCGACAGACGAAGATTCCCGATCCATTGAGGCTTTGGTAAGCGGCACCGGTCTTTGAACAAATACCTCGGATAAAGCAAACGCGCTGATGCGATTGTTCTGATCTTTCGCATACTGGCATGAGGGACTAAGGTAATAATGTGATCCACCTGATCGGAATGAACGAATACCCGAAAAATCCGAAAAAGGAAGGTGTAATTTATGAGAAGCGTTGCTTTTTTCCTTATCGTTTTGTTGAACGTATGGATACTTTTCGCATCCGAGGGCTTAACGGAAGAGACGATTCGCACAGTGAGCTTTATGATCGAAGAAGAGAAGGTGGCGATAGACCTTCATGCGCGACTCTATGAGAGATGGGGAGAAAGCCTGTTTCAAGAATACCTCGCGCTCAAAGAGACTCAATTGGTTTTGATCTTGCAAACCGTCGCGATTCCCCATGGTATTCCTCTACCGGAGACCCTGGCTACTCCGGCCCTTTATGTGAACCAAGAACTGGCGCGTCTCTACGCCCAGTTAACCGAATGGGGGTCAAAATCGCGGGAGGAAGCCTTTCAAGCGGGTGCGATGATCGAGGAAAAATGGCTCTACGATTTGGAAAACGCGTATCGGCTGGAGCTTAATGAAGCTTTTAGGGCCTTTTACAAAGAGGCTGCCGCGGAATCGGAAAGACAGCTGTACGCCTATTTGGTTCAGCTTCAGCGTTTGGGCGTGCCGTACCAAGCCCAATTCTTCTCGCAAGAAAGACTCCAACAAATGATGAAAGCGCAAAGCAACAGCGGTTTGGGAGGCCAAAACAAAGGAAACAACGGCGGAGAAGGTTCTCAGTCTCAAGGCGGCCAAGGGGGAGGCGACGGTTCCGGCCAAGGCGGAAATGGCGGTGGGAAAGGCGGCGGGAACGGAGGCAAATAAGAACGACGCCTACACGTTCCCAGAGGACTTCTGAATCGAACCCCACCTCATATCTGTACCCCTGCTCTTATGGCTCGCTTGGCCGCGAAAGACGGGGGTTAGCGCGAAAGAACGCAATTGGCGGACATATCGAGCTGTTGCAGTTGAATCAATCCCGCGGCCATCAGGAGTATCCCGACGATGAGGCAACATAGAAGCGGGAAAACCATTTTCCAAAAAAAGACGGGCGCTTTATGCTGTACTTTGGAGAAGAGCCAATTGATGAGGAGCAGAATGGCAATAACGGGAAAGTACTCCAATCCGTAGAAGTAAAAGGGCATGTCGTTGATCTGATTTAAGCTGAAAAAAGCGTCACGGTTCGCTTGCCAAAAAGGCCAAGGTTCGAGAAGGACGCGGGCCAGAAGGTAAAAAATCCATGTAGAAAAGATCCCAAAAAACATTTCCTTGAACTGTATCTCTTCTTGATACAGGCAGTAGAGTCCGAGGGCGATACTTACGATATGAACCGTGTCGTAGGCGAGTTGGATGATATACGTGTGGTTGTTCAGCGGGAAGAGTGTGGAGATCAAAGATACCATCGATATGGGGTAAATGGCGATCGCGCCTTGTTTCATCCATCGACGGCCGGTGATTAAACCCAGAGCTCCTAAAAAAATGACGAAGTAGCAGATGTAGATGAGATTATGGAGATTATTCGTCGACGTGTATAAAAAGGTTCCGTCAGCGTTCCTTTGAATCTTCAGGTCGAATAGGTCGAGATCGAAATGCTGGTTTGTTCCGAGATACCCGCAGGATTGCCATTCATATAACCACCCGTCCCATGTGAGATAGAAAAGGGCGATCGCAATCCAAATCAACAAAAAAATCAAGCCGGCCTTCTTTTCTGATGATCGACTCTTAGATAACAGCATCGTTTCTTCCTCCCGGTTGTCTACTTCTTTCGATTCATAGCCAACGTAATAAGTTGGTCCGCAAGATCCCAGTTCAAAATCCCCAACTTCTCCCATAACTTCGGGTACATGCTGGATTTCGTAAAGCCTGGCGCTGTGTTGATTTCGTTCACCAGCAACTCCCCGGTTCGCTCTACATAGAAAAAGTCGATACGCGCCATATCTCGCGCATGGAACAGCTTAAAGATCTCCAAAGACATTTGTTGCGCTTTGCGAGCGACGTCAACGGGGATATCCGCGGGGATGATCAACCGGCTGCTCGCGGTGCCGGTTCCGTACTTGGTGGCATAGTCGTAAAATTCGCCGCTATACGCAACCTCGCCCACCGGTGAGACCATCAGGTCCGTATCGCCTAAAACACCGCATTCCAGCTCGCGACACGAAACACCTTCTTCCACAATGACTCTGTCCATCCACTTCAAGGCTTCTGCGTATGCCGGTTCCAGCGCGCTAATTTCTTTTACTTTCGTTACCCCGATCGAAGACCCGGAATTTGCCGGCTTAACGAATAGCGGAAACCGGAGCCTATCGAGAATCGCTTGCCAGTTTGGATCTTCACCTCGAACGATCGTTTGGTATGGGGGAATTGGGAACCCCGCTTTCGCCAGCAACGCCTTCATACTGACCTTATCCATCGATAACGCGGAAGCAAGAACCCCGCTGCCTATGTAATCCAGTTGCAGAGTGGAAAGAAACCCTTGTATGGTTCCGTCTTCACCGAACTTCCCGTGCATGACGGGGAAGACGATGTCCATCCGGAACAGCGCCGGGGGGATCATCCCTTGCGAAGCGGTTTTTTCGTGAGGAATGCCGAGCGAGGCAAAACGCATCTGGTTGAATTGGTTGAAGTGTCCGGCTTCACTGATATAGAAGGGGTAGATGTCGTACTTTTCACGATTGTGGTCTGTCTTCAAGGAATAGAAGACCATACGCGCGGATTCGATCGATATCTTGTGTTCCGGTGACGGTCCACCGAACAGCAGCCCTACTTTAATCTTCTCTCCCACGCCTAATCACCTTTTAAGATTGTGCAGCTGCTGACAACAAGGGAACCACTTGCTTCTTGCGGGAGAGAGTCCCCGGAAGAATCAGCGTATTGTCTTTCGGCTGCGCTTCAAACGCGACAGAAACAAGATCGCGACTTTCACCGGTGAACAACAGTTCCGTGCTTTCTTGCATCATGTCAGTGAGCATCAGGATGAGTAAATCGTAACCGTTTGCAGTGCAATATTTTTGCATAAACCCGAGGACTTCTTCCTTCATACCGGCGCCGAACTCTGAACCGAATACGTTGATCTGGCTGATACCGATCTTGTATTTCCCCAGTTCGTAGGCCTTAAAGTCCCGGGTGAAGATCTCCTCGGATGTTTTTCCAACGAGCATGGATCCCGCTTGAAACATCTGTTGGGCATAACCGTCGATATCCTTGATCCCTGCCAATTCAGCCAAACGTTCCGCCATTCGGATATCGGTATAAGTACACGTCGGAGACCTGAATTTTAAGGTGTCCGAAAGGATTGCCGAACAGAGGATCCCCGCAATCGCGCGCGATGGCCGTATTCCGTTTTCGAAAAAGAGGTTTCCAATAATCGTAGAAGTGCTCCCCAAAGGCTCATTCTTGAAAAAAATCGGTTTTCCGGTCTGTATATCGCCGACGCGGTGATGGTCGATGATTTCTAAAATTTCGGCCTCATCAATTGTGCTAATGCATTGGGAACGTTCGTTATGGTCAACAAGAATGACTTTCTTTTTCCGCTGGGAGATTAGGTGATAGCGTGCGACTACACCGTGGACGTGGTTCTCATCGTCGACGACCGGATAACTCCGATAACGGGTGCTCAGCATCGCGTCTTTGATATCATCCAAGAAATCGTCTCGATTAAAAGCGACGAGGTCTCGTGAGGTCATCAGGTACTTCACCGGGATGCTTTGGGGTATAAGCCTTGCCGTCGTGAAGGTATCGAAGGGGGTTATCAGAACGAGGCTTTTGTTTTCCTCCGCCAAGCGCTTCAACTCGGGTGTCTCTTCCGCGGCCCCTCCCGTGATGATCAGGCAGTTTGCGCCCAACTTTAGCGCTTCGATTTGGTTTTCGAGCCGGTTGCCGGTGATGACGATGTCGTTTTTCTCCACCCAATGCGCCATGCGATCGGGCGTCATCGCTGCTATCAGAATCTTCCCCGTCGGCGAAAAGTCGGCGGAACGGCCGATCAGTAAACGCGCGTTGATTGTTTCCAACACGTTTTGCAACGGTGTGTCGCTGACGCCGAGCAAGTTGGTGTCGACCATGTCCATGTATTTGCTGGTGACGTCCGACAAGGTGGTGATTCCGATCAAGTGACCGTTGTCATCTACCACCGGAAGAGTTTTGGCGTTGTGCTTCTGCATGAGACTCCACGCGGTTTTGACCGAAATTTCTGGAGAGATCGTGATCGCTTTGTCTAACTGAAGATCTTGCACTTGAAGTTTCAGTGTTTCCAGATACATCGGAACCGGGAGCTTAAAGGTGTTGAGGACGAACTCTGTTTCGCGGTTGATCTCTCCGATTCGCGCGGGAACAGCGCGCGCGCCGGCGCCCGACCGTTTCTTAAGATCCGCGTAAGCGATTGCAGAACAAATAGAATCAGTGTCCGGGTTTTTATGTCCCACGACGTATACGATATCTTCCAACCTTCATCCCCCCCTTTTATAAACGGACGGCGAAATTATATCACAAGCGATTGCTTTTGCGGCGTGTTCTAAGCTTGCGCTCGGCGAAACCTCTCCTGTTATTACCTCTTGGGGGTCGTTTGCTTGAATTGGCCAAAACTTTATGGTATACTATCGAGCAATTTTGGAGAGGTGGCCGAGCGGCCTAAGGTGCTTGCCTGCTAAGCAAGTGAGGGCGTTTGCCCTCCGAGGGTTCGAATCCCTCCCTCTCCGCCATATTGCGCTCGTAGCTCAATTGGATAGAGCGTCACACTGCGGATGTGGAGGTCGGGAGTTCGAGTCTCCCCGAGCGCGCCAATTCTACCCGGGAGTAGGATAACGATGAAGCAATCGAAGGAAGAGGGCCAATGAAGCTCTCCCTTTTTTTCTGTCTGTGCGTCGTCCTCTTTGCCTGCCTGTCTTGCTCGACGGAAGACACTGTCCACTTTGACCTTTACTTCCATAATGCCCAAATCCGATGGCATACCCTTCGGTTTATAGAGGAGGCTGTCGTTTCGTTGGATCTTTGCGTTTACGATATCGGCGATCCCGAAATCCTGAGCCTTCTGGCAGAAAAGGTTTCCCAAGGTCTTCGCGTGCGCGTTGTCACGGAATCAGACAACCTTGCGGCGCTTCGATCGATATCCAGAGAAGCAGAGACCATATCGGATGACGCCCGCGGCCTGATGCACTGCAAGTATATGATTGCCGATGGGCGGAAGGTGTGGGGAGGGTCGACGAACCTGACGACCACCAGTTTGGACAACCACTACAACGATGTCTTCATTGTGTCCGATCGCCTTCTCGTCAAGCGGTTTCAGGACCATTTCGAGCATTGCGCCAAGGGTTTGTTCAAAGGAGAACGCCCTCCCTCTAAAGAAAAACATTCCATTTACTTTTCACCGGAGGATCTTCCGTTCGAAGCGTTAATGACGGTCTTGTCGAGCGCAAGAGAAGAAGTGCTGATCGGAATCTACGCTTTCAGTGACTACCGTATTGCCCATTTTCTCAAGGTGCTCTCCGCGCATGGCGTGGACATATTTGTCTTCGCCGATCGCGACTGGAATCAGGGGAGTCCCTATAGCCAAAGCGTCGAGGTCGATCGCTACACGCTTTTGCGGTACGACCTCTTGGATAAGGGCTTGATGCATCAGAAGTTTATCGTCGTCGACCGGTCTGTCGTGTTGTTTGGCACTTACAACTTCACCGCTTCCGCTGAGACGAAAAACGACGAATTTCTGATCGTATCGCGCGAGACGGATGTTGTCGACCGTTATCGGGAACGGTTCTTTGAACTGTGGAAAGCATCCGAATAGGAGGGATTATGCTTCCAGAAATAGGAGAGTTTGTAGAGAATTCAACTTCCGGAAAACTGAGCGGTCTTGCCGACCACTTATCTGAAGCGATCACCCACTGTCAACTGTGCCCTCACCAATGCGGCATTGACCGCAGGCGGCAGACAGGACATTGCGAACAAACATCTTACGCCCGCCTGACCAACGCGGTCGTTCATACGGGAGAGGAGCCTCCGCTGATCGAAGGAACCGGAGCAGGCGCCGTCTTTTTTTCCGGGTGCACGATGCGATGCGTTTACTGCCAAAACTTCGGTTTCAGTCAACTGAACGGCGGTTCCGAAAAAACCGATGAAGAATTGGCAGAGATTTTTTTATCCCTTCAGCAAAAGGGAGTCGGCAATCTCGACTTGGTTTCTCCCACTCCGCATTTGAGGGCAATCGTGAGCGCATTGGAGATCGGAGCGGGAAAAGGGCTCACGTTGCCGGTCGTCTATAATACCTCGAGTTATGAGAGGGTCGAAACCCTGCGATGGATGGAGGGGGTTGTGGACCTCTACCTGGCCGACATACGGTATACTTCGGATGAATATGGAAGAGTATATTCCGGTGTAAGGGATTATTGGGCGGTTGCCCAAAAGGCAATCCGGGAGATGTTTCGGCAAGTGGGATCCAAACGGTTGATCATCCGGCTGCTGGTTCTCCCGGAAGGGATCAGCGGAACTCGGGAAGCGCTTCGTTTCATAACCGAAGAACTCTCTCCGAAGGTGCATATATCCGTGATGTCCCAGTATTTCCCCGTCTATAAAGCGCTCGACATCCCTCCGCTAAACCGTAAGATCACTTCACGCGAGTACGAAGAAGCCGTAGCGTTGCTCGACGAATTCGGTTTAGACAACGGTTGGCTACAAGAGCTCGGGCGATAAACCCGGTTTATCGGCGCTTCCATCCGCGGTTTCCACGATCCGAAGCCCCTCAAAGCTCAACGCGCAGGGCCAGATTTCCCATTTTGCCTTCAAAACGGGCGCGAGTTCACGAACGGACTCGGCGATCGGCAGGCAAGAGTCGCGGGCCCATACCATGATCGCGGGCCCCGAGCCGCTAATGAACGCGGCGCATCCGGGCATTTCGGACAAGCGCTTCCTTATCGGTTCCCAGTCAGGTATCAGGGGGCTTCGATAGGGTTGGTGAATCCGATCGTCAAATCCTAAAGAAAACGCTTTCGGGTCGTTTTGGGTCAACTCCCCCAAGAGCCAGGCGAGGTGTTGAATCGTTGCGACCACGTCCTGCTTCGCGTAATGGCTCGGAAGAGCCGACCGGGCTTTTTCCGTAGATAAATGAAAGTCCGGGACGAGGGCATACAAATGAGGAAAGCGGCTAATCGTAAACTTTCGAAACAAAAAACGATCCGCGGGCTCATCCCATAGTCCCGCGCATAATCCGCCAAAAAATGCCGGAGCCACATTGTCCGGATGGCCTTCTATTCGGCATGCCCGTTCGAATAACGCTTCTTTTGAAAACGGATATCCCAAGTAAACGTTCGCGGCGGTCAGACCCGCGAGGATGCATGCGGCACTGCTTCCAAGCCCGCGAGAGATGGGGATCCTCGAGTCGAGATGCAGACGTAGACCCGGCGCGGTCATCCGTTTTTCCCGGTACAGGGAATCAAAGGCGCGTACGGTCAGATGATCACGATTGCGGAACTCCTCCGGGCAGCCGGAGATCTCTATCCCTCGATCGTTCAGCTGAAAGGTGTAATGGTTTTCAATCGTCACGGCCATCCCCAAACAGTCAAACCCCGGTCCTAAATTGGCGCTGGTTGCTGGCACCGTTATTTCGATACGATCGTTCATTCCGGTTTCCATCCTTCGAAAGCGTACCGGCGAATACGCGCCCGGAGTTCTTCCGAATTGCCGGTTTCTGGTTTCCTCGGAGT